>CALRQQ020000003.1:0-32082 GCA_943370345.1 Chitinophaga pinensis | reverse complement strand
AAAAAGGGGTCTGAACAGAATATTGAAATGAAGAAAAAGTATATTGTTTATTTCACAGTAAGTAAAGCCTACAAGGACAATAGTTCTGACAAGGCATGGATTAATCCAGTTTATAAAGAAATATTGAACAGAATTATCAACTCTTCCTCTTTCAAAGAATATATGCAATAAAGTAAGATGAAGCAAAGCAATAAATTATTAATACTATTTTCTGTTTTTGTTATTGGGGTGGTATTTTACTATACAAACTCCCGTAAAGTTTTTAAGAATAATGAATTGGTTGGAATGCAGCAAGAAACGGAAAATGATCCGGGCTCCTACATTCTGGCGGATAGCATAGATGCGCTGATCAAAAAGTTCGTATCTGATCAAAATGGTAAAATTACTGCAATCAAAAAAGCAGATAAGCAATTTTATTCCATTGAAGCAGTTTCTGCAGATAAAATTCTTGGCCCGGAACAAGGACATAAGCAATTATTGTCTGTGTGGAAAGGATTCATCAAAATAGATAATTCAAAAGCTGGTGTTAGTGATATTCATTTTATTTTCGATTTAAAAGAGGTGGATGGAAAAACGTATATGAAGGTCCCGCTTGAATTATTATACAATTTATTATATGCTTATCCGGTAAATTAAAGAGCCATTTTATATGAATGTATACGATAAACTGGCAAATGTCAGAAAAACAAAACTTGACTCACTCGCAAAGCAATTGAATGCTATTTCTGAAGACACCGTGTCTGAGGAACTGTTGGAAACGTGGAAGCAGGCCGACAAGAACACGAGGCGGATCCAGATTCTAACACAATTGAAAATTCGGGGCCTTGATGTTAAACAATTAAATAAGGTTGCTTTTCGATTGGCACCGCCTCTGTGGCTACCTTTTTTGAAGTTCTTTTTCATTTTTGCTATAGTTGTGTTTATCTGTACAATTGCATACTCATACTCTGTATATACTAATATTTCTAGAGTTTATGCTATTGGAAATAATATTAAACTTACAACCAAAGAAGGGCAGAATGTAAATATACAAATGGACCTTTTTGATATGGTACCGGGTGCTTCTGGTATGCAAACGCGCGAGCACTTACTATTTAGGGATAGTACGAAGGAAGGAGTATATGTAATTGATGATAGCTTTATTGATTGGTTTACTGGCCATTCAGACATCTGGCTTATCAAAGACGTTGCTGCTGTTACACGAGACAAGAACGAGTTTGATGGAATCAGCAGGATGTTAAGCAGGTACGATAAAACGGACACATTAACATTATCGGATCTGCAAAAGCTGACTGTTGCAGAGAGAAGAATAATCTATTCTTTAATACTTTCGGATTCCACAGAAAAGCTGAAGGGCGCTGAGCTGGCTGACATAGAGCGCGATAAATTAAGCACTACTGAAAAGAGCAAGCTTGCCGGATATTCTCCTTTTATAAGTATCCGCTATAATCCGGATACGTCTTGTTTATTTATTTCTCTTGTGGCGAAAGGAAAGTATAATAATCTGAAAATTCTGCACAACGACATTGTTATAATTAACACAACAGAAGTTGAAGCCGCAATACCACAAAAGTATTTTTTTAATCAGCTGTACTGGAGAACCATGGAAGCAGGTTTAACTGTGGCCCGATTTATGGGCGTACGGGCGGGAGTTTATTTTGAATATGAATATATAGTACCATATTCTAGTCGGGTTGCTACACCTTTATAAAAATGATTATGAACCGGTTATTTAGCTTATTGGGTAGAATAACATTTGTCATACTGGCTTCTGCTTTTTTTATATCAGCAGAGGCACAGGTATCAGGATTTATTCCGTTAATGAAGAATAAATCTGTTCAGTTAAAAGTTGAACTTCTCCCATTGCAGGCTTCTGGTAGTTGTTATACTATCCGCCTTAGGATTACACAGATCGGTAAATCTGATTATAACGAGGTTGTGACCTGGCAATTAAAATACAAAGCATGTGATCAGAAAAATACTAACCAATTTAAAACGATCACTTTTGAGGTGAAATCGAATAACCAACCAAATAGTAAGGAAATTAGTTTTAGTGGGTTGAATATGTTATTAGAAGATCGTTATATAGAGGGTACAATTACTGAAAAGCAGGTTTCACTTCCTTCTGCAGAAGAGTTTGATATTACACCAGCATATAAAGGACCCTACTTTGACGGAGAGGAAATTGAGTTCAGAGTTACCACAAGGCAAACTAACCCGGATATAAATTGGGAATGGATAAACTTGCACAATGGCAGTATTGTAGCAAAGGGGCCTTCTATGTCAACTACCCTCCATAAGGGTTCTCAACTAGGTGTAAGAGCCCGTTTTGGGGGCTCAACATTTTTATCGTCAGTTAGAAAAACAGAATTCCTGCAAGTTGAATATGCAACTGATCTTATTGATTTTGATATTGTACCATCTGCTTTTTTAGTGAATGATACAACACCCTTAAAGCTTAGTATTAAATCAAAAAAAGAGCTGCTGAAAGGAATCGAATATAAATGGTACTCGGTGGGCAAGGGGGATAAACGACTTGTAGGATCAGGTAAAGAGTATACGCCGGCAATGACACCCCACCTCGACCCGAATCAGGCGTATACTGTAGTAGCCGTTTATGAGGGCAACAGAAAAATTGTTAAAAAGGAGATAAACAATATAAAAGTACTTGTTCTGCCCGGTCCGCCAATAACTGCTAAAATCAGAAGCAAACCGACTAAAATTTATACTAAGGAATCACTGACATTAAAAGTGGCAAAAATCAGCGATAGTTTAATGTCAGCGATTCAGTGGGAATGGGCTGTGGATGGTAAGATACAATCAACAAGAAACGATAGTTTGGTTTTGACTAATCCAGTAGCCGGGATGAAAATATCGGTCAGGCCATTAATGAACAAAAAGAAAGGAGGAGAAGATGTATATGTCATTCCCGCCTTACTTGTCAGAACGAGAATTCCTGAATCTATTGAAGGACTTAACAGTATCTGTTATGGTGAATTTACAAAACTATCTTATCGACTTGTTAATGCCGTAAGAGGAACTGAGACAAAAGAGTGGGTTTTATATGAGAATACTAAGCAGCTCAAACGATTCTCAACAAATGACTTCTATATAGACGCACCATCAGAAACCAAAGTGTTTTCTATTTCTCCTTCTGATCAACCGGGGAATCGTTTTGAATTTACTGTTCGGGTTAACTCACAGCCATTAATAACTGATTATATTATTGCTCCAGCCGAAGTATGTGCGGAGAGACAATTCAGTATAAGTGTACCGCACAACTATCAATTAGAGGGCTATAAATGGAAGTGGTATTTAACGTCTACTGATGGTAAACGTTTCATCGGTGATGGGGCTTCGGTAAATACGTCAATTAATAAAAAGTCTTCTATTGTTCTGGAAACTGCAACAGATCAATGTGTTTCTACAAAGTTGGTTGTAAAACCCGTTACAATTATTGCGGGCCCCTCTACACCCCGATATACCGTTGTAAAGAAATCAATAAATTCGCGAATTATATCACTTAAAGCAAATTATCAGCCAGGTGATTCACTTACGTATCAGTGGTATGTAAACGGAAACCTGGAAGTTAAAGGAAAGGAGTTAAATAATTACCGAAAAAAGAAGGGGGAGAATACTATTCTCCTGCAAGTTACAGACCGATGTGGTTCGACTAATACCTATTATGGTTATTATCCTTGGTCTGGAAACTCTTTTGGGTTTTTAAATGTGGGTATTTCGGAGAATAATTATCAGATGCCAGGCAACTTCATGATTACAGCTGGAGTTAAACCTGTTTATTTCAGGGCTGTATTTAATCCCTCTTATATTGCTAATACAAATGAGTATACAAGTTTATATAATGGCACAAAAATTCAGATAAGTAATGACGGCAGAGTAAAGGATTTCCCATCAGGTTCAGGAGCGTATTATACAGTTTCAAGTGGAGTAGTACGGGCTAGTTCAAGTTTTTCTGCAGGGTTACTCATTCCCTTATTAAACAATAAATCTGAAACAGGTGGAAGGTCTTCAGAGGGATTATATCTTTATACGGGTGCGGGTTATGCTAACCGGCTTACATATTGGGAGCTCTATATTAATTCATATGCAGGAGGTGCCAATCAAAAAATATGGGTTAAAAATGCAGATCAGTCATGGGAAGGCCTACTTACAGAAGCAGGATTATTTTTAAATGTTGGAAACAGGATAAATATATTGGGCGGTGGTAGTCTTCTATTTGACCCACTTCATAAAACTCCGTTCATTTCTTGCCAGGCTGGTATTGGGTTTACATTTAGAAAAAAAGCGAATTAAAATGAGATACAGAAATCTTACATATTTATATGCTATTATGGTTTCGGTTGCCATATGTTGTACAAGGGATACAGATCCGCCTTCCGGAACTTCTGACAAGGTTGTATTTTCTACAATGCCAGTTTCATCAATTACAGCTGACTCTGCTATTTCAGGTGGAATAATAACATCTACCGGAGGCTATGATGTTCTTGAAAAGGGGGTATGTTGGGACACTATAACAAATCCTGATAAAACAAAAAAGTATCAATCAGCAGGTATTGGATCGGATAATTTTCTTGTTATGATGAAACCTCTTATGCCTAATAAGCGGTATTACGTTCGGGCATATGTAAAAACATCAAGTAATGAATTATATGGAAATGTACAAACATTCAATACACCTCTTCGTGCACCCAAAATTGTAACTGCCGCTATTTCTTCAGTTACGAGTACTTCGTTGGTATCAGGTGGCGTGATACTTGATGATGGAGGAAGTGGTATATCTGCGAAGGGGTTATGTTATTCGACAACAAATCCTTTACCAAACCTATCTGGACTCAGTATTCCGGCAGGTTCAGGCAATTCCACATTTTCAACAACCATACCTGGTTTAATGGCTAACACCCGCTATTATGTGCGGGCATATGCCTCTAATGCCTCCTTTACAGGATATAGCGATACGGTCCGTCAGATAGTTACACCAGGCCCTGTTTTGCCAACACTATCAAACGTGAGTTCATCTTCAATTACGAGGAATTCGTTTCTTTCCACGGCCTCAGTTTCTTCAAATGGGGGTGCGTTGATCACACAATATGGATATTGTTGGTCGACAAGTCCAAATCCGACAACGTCGAATTCTATTGTTTTCAGCAATGGAAATATATCCGGGTCATATTCACTTACAGTATCAGGCCTTACTGCCAGTACAACATATTATGTTAGAGCTTTTGCAATAAACTCTGCAGGAACAGGGTATTCCCCTCAGTCGGTAATTGTTACCACGTTGGCTGCGCAGCCTCCCACGGTTTCTATCGTCTCCATATCATCCGTTACCCGTACATCAGCAAATGCTTCATCTACAGTAACAAATGATGGTGGTGCCACTGTAACAGACCGAGGTGTATATTATAGCCTGACCAATCCGCCAACAACAGCCAGCCCATTTATTCAATCAGGAGCTGGACTGGGCTCGTTCATTAGTAGTATAAGTCCACTAGTAGGAGGGACAACGTATTATGTAAAGGCCTATGCACGAAATTCGACCGGAACTGCGCTCTCCACTACTACATTATCATTTACTACACTTACTCCCGTTTTGCCTACAATAAGCACAAATACAATTACAACAATTAGTTCCACTGGGTTTTCAGCCGGTGGTAATATAACCAGTGATGGGGGGGCGCCAATTACTGAAAGAGGGTTGTGCTGGTCAACCAGCACCGCACCAACTATTGCAAATAGCAGAACGATAGATGGCACTGGTATTGGTTCTTTTACATCAAGCGCAACTGCTGTTTCAAATACTACTTATTATTTAAGAGCATACGCCAGAAACAGTGTTGGTGTTGCCTATGGAACCCCTCAGTATACTGTATTAACATTATTGAGTCCGCCCACACTTGTGAGTCCGGCTACCGGACTTACATTAGGTTGCTGCTATCCCAATTTCTCCTGGGGAGCAGTTGCTGGTGCAACCGGATATGATATACAGTGGTGCAGAAATTCAGCCTTTACAGGAACAACGTATACATTAGGTCTTTGTGGTGGCGCCACTACGCTAAATCTTTCTTTCTTAAACACAATGAGCAGTACATCAACAACTGTTTGTATAAATAGTGGATCCAGCGCAAATAACGGAACGTGGTACTGGAGGGTCCGTGCCAAAAGTGCACTAAATGTTGGCGAATGGTCTGTTATAAGGAACTTTAATTATGTGTGGTAGCATTTATTTAAAAAATGATAAATTATTTGTTACAATCTTTTCCTTTATAAACTTAAGTCAGTACCGATTTGGCTAAAATAGTTTGAAGCAATGAGATGTTCATTATCAGGTATAATTTGTAATTAAATCTCTATTGAATAGAATACTTATATGCAATAAATATGTACCTGCTTTCCGAACAATCTACTGTTTCTGTTTTGCCTGGTCTTTTAGTCCTGCTATACCTCCTGTTTTCTAACGCATTCAGCAGCAACAAAGGAAAGCGCAATGAGCTGATAGAGGACGAGGGTATGATCATGGAGATACAAAAGAACCTGGCTAAGGCGGCTTCTTTCCGGTGGGAGATAGACGGATTTGAGATTCCCTGTAGCCTGACCGAATATTATTTTGCTGTGTTAGGTGTGGGCGACCGATTTCCAATCACCATTGAGGAGGTGAAACAAGCTGCAAGAACTAAGATGCACGCCGTGATCGAGTCAGATCAACAATTTTCATCGGCTCCTGACCTGATACTGGCTGCCAGGACACATATCATTTATCACTATGAATTCACGGCCTTTAAGAATTGATAATTATGCATTGGAAAAAAATCTTAGCGGGCATCACCCTCTTAGTATTTATATTCTCGGTTGCCGCCGGAGTTTATTTTTATAAGCAACGGGGTAGAGGGCCTTCTGTCCTGCAGGTAAAGACAATGACTACCCATACTCCCGTAGTTCCAAAGACCATCGTGATCCTTCCATTGGGAGCAACTCCAGCAAGTACAATGGCGATGACTATTTTTAAAAAGATCAGGACAATTCTTCCTGGCATTCGGGTAGCAAAGCCCGAACAGCCACCACGTTCAGCGTACTACCCGCCCCGTCAACGCTATCGTGCTGATTCACTTATTGGGTGGCTGAGCAGAAGGGCCGGTAAAAACGAAACCTGGCTCGGCATCATGGTCACCGATATCAGTACCACCCATCATGGTAAGCCCGACTGGGGGGTCATGGGGTTGGGTTTACATCCCGGTAATGCCTGTGTGGCTTCCTCCTACCGGATGAAAGACAAGACCCATTTCTGGAAAGTGGCTATTCATGAATTAGGTCATACGGCAGGACTTCCTCACTGCCCCGTGAAATCCTGTTTTATGCGGGATGCGGAGAAGAAGAATCCGACGGCGGAGGAGACCGAGTTTTGTTCTTCCTGCAAGGGTCGGTTGAGGGAGGGTGGGTGGAAACTATGATTCTTGGGGAAACCATGCATTTTCTGGGATAAATTAAACTTTTCTTTATTTTATATATGTTTTACATTCAATTTGCAAAACATAGTCCACCTGGTAAACATTAAAAAACTTATTATATATGTGTAAAATGTTTGAACTATATGACCCGCGGATATCAATGTTAAAAAACGGTGAGTTTGCAATCCCTGTATTAAAGTGGGATTTAGATACAGTACTTTTAGTTGGTGAGGCAGGATCAATCAATAAAATGGCTACACATTTAATTAATAGTGGCCGAAGCCAACTAATCAATGAAGTTAAAATTAAAATTGGTAAAACGCTTCCAGCTGAACAACTTTTGTTATTAATTAAAGATGAAATTGAAAGCATTAATCATACGGGACATTATGATAAGATTTTTGATTTAATTCAACTTTGGGGAGGAGTGGCCGCTCGGCAGTTTTATATTAATGGATTCAATATAGATGTAAAAAAATATTCTCATTTTGTCTCGACAATTATAAGCACAGAAAGCATTGATGAGGTGGTTCAAGCAACTCAATTACTTATAAATGATACAAGCAGATTTAATATTGCATTTGCAACTAAGCACGTCAGTATTTGGCAGAGATTCTCTAGAAATTCCAGGCTTATTCTACCAATTTATGATAGTATTATGGCATTAAATATAATGGGTCGATATACAAAAAATAAATATAATGGGAAAGTCACAGGATTTGTATCGAATGACTATAAAAATCTTAAAAAATACTGGCTTGAGATGAAGTTCATCTCTGAGAAATTAAACGTCCCAATCAACAATATTGAGAGACAACTGTTTAACTTTTTTCGTGGTGGCACACCGGCTTCATGGCCAAGAAAGTTTTTATAATTTTAACACATCCATATTTTTAAATGATTATTTGGATTTTTCTGAAAGAATTCACTTCTATTTTAATCTCTCCGTTTGTTTTCAGATATACGCTTAAATGGTGCAATTAAATAATCGTAATTAAATTCCCGACTATTTTCTTTCCTTAGTAGCAGTAATAGTTACTCAAACTGTTTAGTTCTGCTTTTTTATTTAAACATACCAACTCAATTTTACAACAGGTTATTAGTCTTTGCTTATATCCCAAAAGAAATCACGATGGATATTTAATGACGATAAATCGGTTTGTTCTAAAAATATAAGGAATGAGAAATTATCAACACTTTCCTTTTCTATATCTATTCTGCTTAGGTTCCCTGTAATTATCGATTTGTTTTTATTTACTACTATAGAAGTTATAATGTGAAAGGAAAAGCATCCATAATCGCTCTCAATACTATTATCCTCAAAATTAAACACTAAAGTGGAAGCCTGCCCATATAAAGGGTAGTTCAAAAACAATTTTAATCCAATAATATTTGTTTCTTTTTCAAATATGGGAGTATACTCTAAATCAACTTCGTCCGGAGAATATTTATAGATCACCTCATGTTCTCCAATATTTGTACCAGTATATTTAATTTTTAAATTTCCCATTTTAGTTAAATTTTATTTCCTGATATATATTAGGTGAAGGAGAATATAAATGGCAATTCGAGAAAACCGAACCCACATTTAATGATTCTTTTTTATCAGATTCAAGCTACGTTAGTTTAAGATAATTTCAAAGTTCTTCTCGTGTCATTTTTCACTGTACTATTTTCGCCGCATTCATTCCTGCATTCGATCAAATCTTTAGTTTTCGTATATAACGTGGAAAGGATATTTTTGGCAGTTGTTTATCATTAAATTACTTCCGCTTACTTTAATTATTATGATTACTATTACCATTAAAGGGCTTTTAAATATAGGCTCAAATCATAATCGGTTTTTATCAGTACCTGCCTGACATTGGCACCTAGCAATGGCCCCAATATTCCAGCAGCCACAAGCTGATACATCAATCTGCCAGCTCTGTTGTAACCCAACTTCATTCATCGCTCCAAAAGAGAAGTAGACCCTATCTGATTCTGGACGATCAATTTCGCGGCATCGTTAAATAGGGCATCCTTTTCATTGATATCCATCCCCCACTAGATGTTTATCGATATTGATACTTTATACTTTTCAAGACATTCAGCAAATGCAGATGAAAAAGCTCGCGTGAAAATTCAGCTAACGCATCTAAATATTCTATTGAATTTATAGTTGTACCGGTATCCGCCATATTTTTTGAATGTATCCACTATCAATTGAAGAGATAGCACAGATAGGATGGACAGCCGGGTAGCTACTTCTAAAATAGAAATACCCTCTTCAACCTGCATAGAAGAAAGAATGCTACTTAGGTTTGAAAGCACTTTGCCACTGAAATAATCATTGATTTATTTTTGATAACTTTTTATTTGTTTTTTAATGCCAATAGAAATTCAAAATGAACCATATCCTTTTCCAAGATTGGCTTTGCTATCTCCGCTGAGAACCAACGACTAAATACCTCAAAGACCAGATTTTTGACGTCTGACGCACTATGACAGTTAGGGAGATTTACAAGTATATCAGCCACTTCAAGGTCATATTCATCAGCAATAAAAGCCAGGCCAACAGGGTCGATGGTATTCAAAACCTCTGTTATGCTTTTAAAGTGTTGCGGATCAGCCTGTTTTAGTCTTTTTCGACTTTCTATATCAACTCGAGTAATATAAAACATATTGGTATATACTTAGTGAAGGAGTTGACTATTAAAATTTCAATATGTAAAATAACAAAAGGCGGTTGTAATCCTATTACAATGTCCAACTAGAACTTTAATTAATAATTATATCTTTAAGTGAATTGCAACCATTTAATTAATCAATCTAATAGTATTTTATGCCAATTAAAGAAAATCATCTAAACTATTTCATTGAGACATTAGAGACCTTCAAACCACAAACGAATGTTGGCTTCGCTCCCAAGAAATTTGTGGATGAGGTTATAAATAAAATTGATCAGAAGTTACCAGAAAGTATTATGGTTATTTTTGAAAGTCTCCCACTAGTGCCAATTGATAGAAGACAACTCAAACAAATTTGCGAAGAACCAAAATATTCAATTACTTATAAAATTATTTGTGTTATGGCATGGGGTGCAATGGGGGTTGGGCCTGCTATAAAAAAAGAATAGCATTTTTATCTAATTGGCAAAACTATGAGATGCCTGTTTTGCAAATAACAAATCAGTTTTTGCAGAAAAACTACAATCGTATGGAATTTTATAAAAAGCTCCAAGAATTAAAAATGAAAGGTTGTGGCCCAGCCTACTTTACAAAAGTAATGCAGTTTTTCAGTGAGGGTTCCTGCTATATAATGGATGCTCATCTAGCAAAATCTATTATGCTTTTGTGGGATGAGCCAACTTTAATAAAAATGAATCAATTAAAAAATTCAGTAGAAAATTCAAATAAAAATGACTCTTTTGTCTATGAAGAATTCTGTATCAAACTTGAAAGGTTAACTGAACTTATAAATAATAAAACTGGCCAAACATATAATCCACTTGAAATTGAAGAAAGGCTATTTTCAAGAGGTGGGCGTAAGCCAGGTAAATGGAAAAAATATGTACAGGAGTATATAAATGAATTTCAATAAGGTATTAATTCTATGAACAGTATTTTTTCTATTTAAGAAAAAGACTGATGATATCCTTTTTGAAGTTTTTAAGCCATTCCTGGACAAGCTGATTATTTTTCAACTGGTCACCTGGCAAGTTTGGTAAAATATCATGAACAGAAAGAATCTCCAAAACATAAGGAATTCAAACCTGATAGCTCTTTAAAAAATATGACACCGTAGGAATACATAGAAAACGTCATGAAAGTAAGCCCTGAAATTCCAGTTTAGCGTGTCCAAATATGGGAAGAGGCTCAAGAGTAATATATAATCTTACTGGTGTCGGAAATGGAGAGCCGGCAGTCAATGGTCTGGATGAACAATTTGATGGGTAGTAAATAAAATTAAGTACCCTGTCTTACAACACAATTTGTATCTTTATTTTGCTACACAACCATTTACTAGCTGGATAGAATTCTTCATCCGGAATGAATTTATTATAGCAGGTTTGCTCTGTGAAACAAGTTTTCATATTATCAATACAACAACCGGAACATACTATTTCGGCCCCCGAAGGTTTTACACAGCTTGTTATGCAAAGTGCCTGTCTAGCAGGATCCGGCCCAATAACCCAAGAACTCTTCTCGATCCGTTTATTCTTGCAAAACAAGGATCACTCATTTGATTGCCGCTCCTGGCTGAATCCGGAAACCGGGAAATTTGGATCGATTGATTTGTTGCAGACAGCAGGTCAGGTGCCGGCTTTATCAGCGTCGTTATTTACCCGGCTTGTTATAAAAACGGATCAGTTGACGGATGACAGGGAGATAACCGTGGAAATGGACTATTTAATAAGCGAATAAGACATCATGTTGGGAACAGGCATCATCAACAAATATGTTATTGACGGGCTCGACTACTCCTTACAGGAACTCAACCCGGCGCAATTAGCCATGGTGGAATCCATAGCTGATAAGGGAAAGTATAATCAGCTGCGGAACCAGATATTATCAACCTGTGGTCCGGATGTGAAGTGTACGGTACGGGTTATTTTTCCCGGGCAAGAGATGGAAGTGATTATGTTGGATAGAAATAATTCCAGTTTTTAAGAATTAAAATCACAGTCAATATTTTCTTTGACAAAACTTAAATGCGCAATCCTTAAATACTTATTTTGATTCTAATTACTTAATTAAACAGAGCATATATGCTCTATTTTATAGGTAAAATGAGCTGATCATTGGAATTTACGTACGCGGGTACTAACTTGCTCTACTTGTGATTTATAGATAGTTCAACAGTATTTTGAATCTCAGATTTAAAGTAATTATGCCCACTTTTAATAAGCACCTCAGCGTAATTGTATCATTAATATTTTTCCTGCACATTTCAATTGCTTCTTTTGGTCAGGCAGGTTCTCTGGATTTAAGTTTTGATCCGGGCACCGGCTCCACTATACATATTTGGACAACATGTGTACAACCTGATGGAAAAATTCTTATAGGGGGATCATTTACCTCTTTTAACGGAAATCCGATTAACAGACTAGCAAGACTTAATTCAGATGGTTCACTGGATCTCTCCTTTAATATAGGTACTGGTCCGGATTGGGATGTAAAAGCTATTTCACTTCAATCAGATGGAAAGATTATCATAGTGGGGTGGTTTGGTTCATTTAATGGAGTGCCTAGACCAGGAATAGCAAGATTAAACTCTGACGGCACCCTTGATCTGACATTTGATCCAGGAACAGGAGCCTATGGTGACTCCTATGCTGTAGCTATTCAACCGGATGGAAAAATAATCTTAGGCGGCGCATTCTCTGAATTCAATGGTGTTCCTAAGAATAAACTGGTTCGCTTGAATACTGACGGCTCTATAGATCCAACATTTTATGGTTGTGCTGGCGTAGATAATACAATCTTTGCAATTGCATTACAGGCTGATGGTAAAATACTACTTGGAGGAGAATTTACAAATACATATATATGTGGGTCTCCGCCAATCAGTGTAAGCCGATTGATACGCCTGAGTGCAAATGGTTTATATGATTCAGGATTTACACCTCAAGCTTTAGATTCTTATGTTTGGTCACTTGCAGTACAGAGTGATGGTAAAATTCTTGTAGGTGGTCGCTTTACTGGTGCAATCCGCAGGCTTAATATTAACGGAACAACGGATGTGTTTCCTGCAGTAGGCCCGACATTTGGCCCAACAGGTTCTCAGGTTAATACTATTTTAGTGTTACCAAATGGTAAAATTATAATAGGAGGATCATTTGAAACGTATAATTCAATTTCTAGAAATAATATTATACAGTTAAATCAGGATGGTACGAATGATGCGACGTTTAACCCCGGTACCGGTACTGATTCATATATAAGTTCTACTGCTTTGCAATCGGATGGGAAAGTTGTCATCAGTGGATACTTCACAAGTTATAATGCAGTGACTAGAAACCGTGTTGCCAGAATAAATGGAGATTGTACTATTCCCGCATTTAACCCTTTCCCCGATACTATTCGTAATTGTGATACAACACTGGTTTTAAATGCAGGTAGCGGATATTCATCCTATTTATGGGACAATGGGGGTACTTCGAGTTCAATTACAATAAACAGAGGCGGTTACTATTCTGTCAGGGTGACGAATGCATCAGGGTGCACAGGTACAGATACGGTCTTTGTAGATTTGTTGAAAGCTGGTATCCTCAATAATGATACAATTGTTTGTAAAGCAACCCCAGTAAGATTAACAGCTTCAGGATTTACTCAAGGGTTTGTAAAGGATGTGGATGGAAATAAATATCCATTTACTACCATTGGCAAACAACTCTGGTTTCAAAAAAACCTGAATACTACCAAATACCGTGATGGCTCAGAAATACCCAATATTACAAGCGTGGCCCAGTGGTCAACTTATACAAACGGTGCCTGGTGTTGGTATAACAATGACAGTATCACTTATGGTCCAACTTATGGTAAACTATATATATGGTATACAACTGTCGATTCTCGTAATTTGGCACCAGAAGGTTGGCATGTTCCAACTAACACTGAAATGATAATTTTGACTGATAATCTGGGTGGATTAGCAGTCGCCGGGGGCAAATTGAAGGAAGTAGGCTATAGCCACTGGTTACCCCCCAATACTGGTGCAACCAATAGCAGCAGATTTAATGGCTTGCCAGGTGGTATAAGAAATTATTTTGGAAATTTTGAACCTTCTATCGGAAAAATTGGTTTATGGTGGAGCTCAACAGAAAGTTCTCCCGGTAGTACTTTTGGATGGCAAAGAGCAGTTTATAATGATAACAATACTGTAGTTTATACCGGAATTGGTAAAAATGGTGGTATATCAGTAAGATGTATTAGTGACAGGTCTATCACTTACTTATGGTCAACGGGTCAAACATCCGACACTATACAAGTATCGCCAATTCAAACAACTACCTATTACGTAACCATCAGTGACGGAATAACAACATGCATTGACAGTGTGAAAGTTACAGTTGATAATGTAGATACATCTTTGACATTGTTAGACCCCCCAGTGGCATGTAATAATGGGAGCCAGATCAGAATTAAAGCAGGTGTTGCATCTTCATACCAATGGTTACTTAATAGTAACCCGATTGCAGGAGCCAATGCACAAATATACAGTGCTGCTGTTGCCGGAAACTACAGAGTTATAGTTACAAATGCAAGAGGTTGTATAGATACCAGCCGATCAGTATCTCTTAGTTTTAACCCTTTGCCAGTTCCGGCTTTTTCAGTAAACAGTACTGTTCAGTGCAGTAGCCTGAATCAGTTTTCTTTTACTAATAATTCAACTATTTCCGCTGGTACGATCCAGTATTTATGGAATTTTGGAGATGGGAATACATCTACAGATCAACATCCTGTACATTCTTATACCAGCGCCGGGATATATAGTGTGAAATTATATGTTGTAGCCGGAACTGGCTGTATCGATAGTACGACACAAACTGTCACAGTTAATCCAAGTCCAGTAGCGGCTTTCTCTGTTAATAACAGTTCTCAGTGTCTGACTGGCAACTCTTTTGTATTTAATAATACATCAGCGGTATCCGCAGGTATCTTGACATACCTGTGGACTTTCGGAGATGGGAACACATCCAACCTTGTAAACCCTGTTTATACCTATGCTGCCGTAGGTAGTTATCCGGTTAAATTGATTGCCACCTCTACATCGGGGTGTAAAGACAGTATGTCAATAAGTCTTGTGGTTAATTCCATGCCCGCCGGATCAATCATTTTGCCATCGACAACTATAATTTGTGATGGCAGCTCTGTTACGCTTACGGCTACTCAGGCAAGCTCTTATCAATGGTACCTAAATAACCAGCTGATTCCAGGGGCCACTACAGCAAGTTATAGTGCCACACAACCTGGTATATATTCTCTACAATTATCTACTGCAAATGGCTGTTCTGGCAGTGCCTCAAACAGCATTACGTTGACGCTGGTAAAACAGCCTGTGGTTAATTTCAGTTCTACAAATAGCTGTGCTGGATTTAGCGTCTATTTTACAGACGCATCTGATGTAACTGGCAGCGGACAGGTATCCTATAGCTGGAACTTTGGGGATGGGGGTACGTCTGTCTTGACATCGCCGGTACATATATTTTTAACCCCTGGTACCTATACAGTTACTGAAACAATAACGCCGAATGCGTGTCCGGCATTGGCTGGTCGAAAATCAACCACGCTTAATGTTCAAGCCGCTCCACCTTCTCAACGATATACAACACTAAATGCAGTCGAGGGAACAGACCTGAACTTAAGTGCCAGGGATTTTTTAAACGCGGGTTTTAATTGGATACCTGCTTCGGGGCTTAACAATACAGGAATAAGAACACCTGTCTTTAATTATAACCGGCAGCAGGAGTATATCATAAGGATATCTACTACACAAGGTTGTATAATTACAGATACTTTGCTGGTCAGGATGTTTAAAAAAACAGGTATTTATCTTCCGGGAGCATTTACTCCAAACAACGATGGAAGTAATGACTTGTTAATTCCGCGGCTGGTTGGAATTCAAAAACTCAATTACTTTAAAGTATTTGACAGGTGGGGGCAACTGATTTACCAGACGTCTATTGCTGGGCAGGGTTGGGATGGAACTTATCGGGGCGTAAAACAACCCATAGAAACCTACACGTGGACAGCGGAGGGCATTGATATAAATAATATTGTAATTCGTGTTTCGGGGAACACGGCATTAATACGCTAGGATTATGAGAAACTACATAATTATTATATGCCTTATTGGCTGGAGTAAAATGTACAGCCAGGATCCACATTTTACCCAATTTTATTCAGCTCCTATGTCGGTAAACCCGGCATATACGGGTGTTTTTTCCGGCCAGGCCAGAGTTATTACTAACTTCAGAAATCAGTGGTCTAATCTTGGCGCTCCGTATACAACGACTTCACTGAGTGTAGATGTAAAAGTGGGTGAAAAATCGGGAAAGTCATCAAACCCTTTTAATATTGGAGCCCAGTTTTTGACTGATAAGTCAATGAATGGAATTTTCAGGAGTAATTATTTCGGATTAACTGCAGCTTATCATGTGCCAGTAGATGAGCTGGGAAATCAGACAATTGGTGCGGGGCTAATAGGCTCATTTGGAGACAGACGCTTGGATTTTTCTCAAACAAGTTTTGATCAGCAATTTACAAGCGGAGGCTTTGATCTGAATCTTCCTACTGGGGAGACTGCTTTGCAAAACATGAAACCATTTTTTTCAGTTGGAGCGGGGTTAATCTACCGCTATGATAATACTGAATCCGGACAGTTTTTTGAGGCTGGAATTTCAGCCTTCAATCTGAATAAGCCGAAGCAATCCTTTCTCTCAGATCCAAATGAATATTTGCCCGCAAGATTTTCTATACTATCAGGATATCAACGTTACCTTAATGATCGTTGGTTGATAAATGTTAAGGCGTTATACCAGCAGCAGGCGGCAGTGAGTTATGTACTGGGTGGTGCATCAGCAGCATGCATTGCAGATGAAAAAAACACATTGATTGGTGCAGGCTTATGGTACAGGACTGGCGACGCCTATTCTCCATATCTCTTCGGTGAGTATAGAAATTTCAGACTCGGATTAACCTATGATATATCATCAAGTGATCTGAAGGTAGTCAGACCAGCTAAGTCATTTGAGTTTTCTTTACAATGGAGATTGGCCTCGAGTTTCACAAGAAGGTACTTCCTGTAAAATTAAGTGTCAAATACTATGTCGGGCCAATTGCTTTTCTACAATGTAATGTAATAAAGGCAATGCTGCTTTAACAATTATATCATCATTAATGTAGCCTGGTTCCTTCTCACCATGAAAAATATTGCATCTGACCTGGTAGAGAATGTTTTTAATAGTAGCCAGATTGTTTACATCACAC
Source organism: Chitinophaga pinensis (assembly GCA_943370345.1). Lineage (GTDB taxonomy): Bacteria > Bacteroidota > Bacteroidia > Chitinophagales > Chitinophagaceae > JJ008. The sequence goes on along the minus strand of CALRQQ020000003.1, from coordinate 14,645 downwards.
TTAATTATTACTCCATTTTTCACTAATGTTTTGATATCCAGCGAGGAGTTATAGTCCTCATATTTTTGCATATTTATCACAAAGTGGTAAATTTCATTGTTTATTTCCTTTTCAAGTGCCGTTTTTAAATGGTTAAAAAGGACTATGTTATTTTGAGAATCGTTTTGATAATCTTCTTTGTTATCTTTAACAAATGAATCAAAAATTATATTTTCAGTATATTTTATGACTATTGTTATCGGTAACCGCTCCGGAAATTTCAATTCAATTTTCCATTTATCTGCAGATCGTGATGAATCTATTTTAATATGTGCACTTTCAGCTGGAAGTTGTTCTTTTGATACAAGTTTATCTCTTATTATTTCGAATTTTTCATAATCAATATTTGCCCGTCCTTTTATTGCTTCTTTGTAGTATAGGTTATAACAAATAGCATTAAATGCTACCCATTCAGCCATAAAAGCGAGATAAGCATTATCTGATTCTGTAGAAATTTTATGCCATGAACGGATAAGATTCCGTTGTTTCTCATCAAAATAGATTAAATTATTTGACATATTAGCGAGTTATTTGTTGTTTATCATACAAATATTGAATAGACCTTAGTTACCAACGCCATACATTCCCCCTTCAAATCATGCCCCGGATATTTATCCTGATACTCTAAAATTGCTTGCCCCAGCTCATCAAGAATCTTATACTTGCTCAGGTAATCTATCTGCCAGTTTATTGATTTATCGTGGTAAATATTCCGCAATAGCCAGCTGAGTTTCTGCCAGTTCGGTGTGAGTACTACTAAGTCAAGCGGATATTCCCTGTTTAATTGGGCTTTTCGTTCAGGATCACCGGTGATTACGAGTTCGGCACCGGCCCATTCTCTTTCTTTAGCTACTTCTGCCGGCCACTGATCATTTTCTATCATCTTCATGTAAGTACAGATGAGGTCGATAGCAGCGGCATTTAGTTTCTCAGAATGTTTCTTTCCATGTATGGCTAATTCCATCTGGTACAAGCCAGGAAATCCATTTTCAAATGCAGCATCCTGCATTGGCCGGAGGTAGGCGAGCGAGGGAAAGCAACTCAGGTCTTTGGTGACAACTTCATAGATTTCGGCAATGTATTTTGTAAAGTTGGCTGGATCGTTGAAAGAAGCGTTAATACGTAATTCACGGGATTCCTCGTTTTCCCAGTTATACAGGACTTCATTAAAAAGATGATCTGGTTCATTATAAAAGTACACATCCTGAGCCTCTCGTTTATAGGCATTAGCTTTTTTACCCTCGTATCTATCTAAGGATTTCAGGTCAGACGCTGAAACTTCATAGAGGATCCCCCAAACTTGAGAACCCGGAGTTACGAGAATATCAGCAACACCACTTTTTCGTTTAAGTGAATACCTCGTAAATGCAATTTTATGATCCTGCAAAACAGCTGGTCCGATTTTTTTGGAATCAGGACAACGTTTATACATTTGTTCAGGATCCATGTTTGAGCCGTATGCAAAGTAATATATTGGTTTTATGAACATTTATTGTGATATTACTTTATCTGGTGCTAGAATTGAGAAATGCTGATAGAGTATTTTCCAGCTTTATCATATTTTCAATCATGGCATCGGCTAATTGCTCCCATTTATCTTCATCTTTATAACCCAGATTATTAAAATGTTTAGCTATACGTGAGGCCCGCTTATTATCTAACCGCTCCCATGACAAATCACCACCAAAGGATTGCTCTATTTTATCTTTGTTTTTCAGGAGCCGGTCAAATAACTCCTTATTTTCTCTGCCATCTTCTTTATCCTTATCAATATAAAGTTCAACTTTAGCATCATGTTGCCCGATTACGTAATTATAGCTGACACCGGTGATGCCTGCCCCTGTACCGATCCAACTATAAATATTCGGAGTGATATTCGCATGGAGCTTCGTTTTAGCTTTGGCCCTATCTAATAAAAATGTCCAGAAACTCTTTCGGTAATGATGACGATCCGCATATTCTTTCTTTGTCACGCCGGCTTCCCTGACTTCCTCACTTGGTCCAACTATTAAGGTTAGTAATGGAGCAGGCTCAGAACTGCCTATCTTAATTCCCTCAATTTTAAAAAGGTAGAATTCAGCAGCTGTTGACTCATTCAACCAGGAAATTGCCTTTATATGCTCTTGCCTGGGTTCTGCTACAATCCATATGGCTTTCCCTGCTCCAATAGATGCTAAGTAGGTAATTACCTTTCCTAAATGATCATGATTACTTTTCTCAAGCTGGTTTTCAATAATCACAGGATTTCCATTTTCATCTTCTGCTACAAGATCTACATTAAAATTACCAGTAGATTGTTCCCGCTCAATGTTTGAAATTTGAAAATCAAGTAACTGATTCAGTACATCAATATTGTTCTGTAACCAGGATGTGAAATCTTTTGCCTCATGTTTCCAGATATTCCGTAAAGGCACTTTTTCAATTTTACCTATCATTTTATTTTGAGTTTATATAAATATATTACCGCCTCAGATTTTCTGCATTACCCAATTATAGCGCTTATCAGCTATACGCATACAATCTACAAAAGCAACCCGTGATTTAAGAAAACTGTATTTTTCAATCTCAACATTTTCTCTGTTTTTCGGGATCCTGATTAGTTCTGAAAGAATGATTCTGACTTTTCTGGAACCAATTTCTTTAAGCGTTGCGTTGAAATCAGCATCAATCGAAAGGTTAGTGCCATAGTTTTCAAGGAGATCATCAATGGTTTCATCATTAAATAGCCCCTGTATAATCAACGCCCAGACAAGATTTCTGGCTTTCTGTACAAAAAAATACTTGTTTTCGCCTCTGCTTTCTATTTCTTTAATAATCGCATTAAGCCTGAATTGAACCTTATATGCAAGGATAATTTTTCGCGTATCTGCTTTGAGGTAAGCAGGTTGAAATGTTTTCATATACAGGTTGTCATTTTCAAATATTTTACCGATTTCCGGAACCTTGTCTATTTCACCCTGAACTGCCAAAAAAGTTTGAGCCATTTTTTTTATTTTCAACTCTTTTGAATGTTCTATTCCAAGTTCTTCAAGATCTGAGTCTCTTAGATTTGAAAATGAATTTTCTTGTCGCTCATAAAATATACCGTCCTTCCTGAATTTGTCTTCAAATTCAAGTTGAATAAGATCATTGGCACGTAAATTCCACGGTTCGACCGGATTTTGTTTGTTATTTGAAATAGTAACCTGAGTTACAAAGTCCTGTGATGCATTTGTAATAATTCTTCCAATTACTTCAATTTCCTTGAGTGTTTTAATAAATGTTGAATAATCAGGATGTTTTTGAACTTCTTCAACAAAACGGGCTAAGGTTGTTATTGTCTGGGCACCATTTAAAACCCTGGGCTCAACTATAATTGTTTCTCCATTTTCATTTTCCATTTTTTCTGCAAAAAGTGTCACACCATTATGATGGAAAGTAAAATACTCCGGATTTGTTTTTTTATTTATTACAATATCTTTTAAAGACTTCTTTATAGCCTGATTCGGTGCCAGATCATCCGATAACCCCGCCCGGATATTCTTTTCAAAAAGCCGTTGTTTCATATCCTGAAACATTATATACAGATCATATAAATTAATAAGACCAAGATGAAGAATTTCGTTCTGGCCAGCTATTTTTGCAGATTGCTGCTTAAATGAAATATTGTATTGAAAAGTCTTTTTTGTTCTGGATGTCTGATTTGTTTTTCTTGTTTGATTTGAAATGTATTGAATTGTAAGTGTTATTTCATTCCGATTAAAATAGGTGTCTAAGTAGTGTTTTTTGGACTCCAAATCCTCTCTGAGGCTTTCAAGTACTCGGCTACTTTCTGCCTTTTCGGGATCGCCATTAAAAACAAAACAGATATATACCTTATTAACCAGATCTTTATATTCCTGTAATTCGAGCTTTAATTTAGGAATCAGTTTATTTATTAATGAATCTGTAAGAGTATCTGAAAATAATTTCTCAATCCCGTCATTTATTAATCTCTTATAGCTGTCTTTAAACAGTTCGTGGTTTTCGGACCATTTAAATTGATAGAGGTATAGATTCTTTGCTTCTTTGTCAATATAATACGCATCAATACCATAATCATTATTTCCAAATGCACAATTGTCTATAACTGATTCAATTGATTTTTCGAATTTGTCAGCAATAAACAGTGCTGAAAAGTAATCTTCTTTTTGTCCTTCATATTTAGCTTTTAATGCTTTAAATGAGTCATTTAAACGCTCAATTGAAATTGCCATGTTTTTTAGTGTGTTAATTTATTAAATGATGAGATCAAGAATAGTAAAGACCAGGATAAATAAAATAAATAATAATCTGCTTTCCATTTTTAAGGCATTGGGAATGTGTGAATTAAAAATACAAACTACACTTGATAATTTCTATTACCATATTTATTTTATAGCAGGAATGCCATATTTAATTTCCAGAAATTACATCTTGCCCACCGTCCGATTCATCACCCCCAAAAACATGATCTCCAAACAAACCTCCTGCAATACACAAATGCATGAATAACCCCGGCATTTGTGTCTGGGTAAAAAGGACTTTGGCAGCGGGTAAAGGAATTCGTATACTAATCCATCGCTCTGTTAATTTAAGCTTATTAGGCCAGGGTAAATAGCTTTGCAAGGTCCTTCCATACATTCTTTCAATGATTATAACAATATTGGTGATTTGGTTCACCTCAGGTAAATTATGTGTGGCAATCAGACCGTTTACGTAAAGTATGTGGAAGATTCCTTTACTAGCCCAATCAAAATACTGAAACAATCCGGCTCAACCTTATAACCATCTGTAAAGGCTTTTATTATTCATCTGATTTGTTCGAAATTGCAGCAGTTTTCAAATTATGGCTATTAAATCAGTTGGTGATAGCTATCCAGTATTGGTTCAGTTCCGAATATTATCGAGGTTAATGGATTATCAGTTTATTCATAATCGCAAATTAAGGTGGCTGTCCTCCGGGTATTTGCGGAGTGAAAATTATCCTTCCACCGGCGGATAATTAATCGCCCCCCAATCTTCTTCCGGGTGTTGCAACATGATATCAATGATCACGGGCAGGATAAAGCCGAGGATGTTGGCCCCGTCCTTAACCTGGCTGCGGTTGAGCTTGCTTTTGTAGGTAGCGCCACCATGTAAGAGCTGGTTACGCAACGTATATAGCCGGCCAAGCACGATCTGGAGCAGTCCACTTACGTTTTGTTCAGCCAGGTACTTTTGGGCGGCTATTTCTGAGGCGGCAAAGGATTTTTTCCAGTCTTTTATCTGCCCGCGCTGGTAATCCCAGAAGGGTCCATACACATACTGATTGCTGATGAGTACTCGCACAGCGCCGGAGAATTGGTGCCAGAGCAGCTTGGCTACCCGTTGCTCGGTATCAAGCCGGGCCAATCTTTCGGTGAACTCCTTATACCGTTCCCGCTCACTGCTGTTACCAGTACCAGGCAGATCTGCCGCATAACAACTGTTGAACGCCACCCAGTAACTGATAAAGCGAAGGTCAGGGTTGGCTGCCTGTTCTTCAGCGGCCTTTAACCAGCTGATCGCCCGGTGCAGGCGGATGGCATGGTCCTTCGGAAGTACATCAATGGATTGTTTTAGACGGCGTTGGAGGGTGCTGTAAGTCATGGGGTTGAAAATAAGGTGGCGCGGGTATGAAGATAAATGTTAAAACCTGAAAATGATATACCAGTTCCGGGATGATTGTCGTTTTGGTTTCACCACCATCAATCTGCCAGCATGAATCTGCCGAAACTTGTTTCCTCCCTTTTGTTGTTCTTTATTTTGCCTTCTTTTCTCATTGCCCAGTCGTTTCGTCCGGATACCCTGAAGGCGGTCCTGATCGTAGGCCCCCAGGAAGAGAGTACTTTTTCATCGATCCGTGAAATGCGGAAGATCGATACCTTACTCCGTTTGAAAGGCGTACAGGTAAAGACCTTTTACAATGAAATGGCGGTGAAGGCCAATGTGCTGAAAGCTATGCAGGGGGCACATATTGTCGTGTATGATGGTCATGGGACTACAATGGGCGATAGCAGCAAGCCGGGAGGATTTGTATTGTACGATGAGTATGTATCATCGGCAGAAATCAGGACCGGTGTAAAGCTTGGTCCGCAAGCGGTTGTTGTATTTCAGTCGGTATGTATGGCAGCGGGCACTTCGGCAGATGATGAAGGGGATATCGGGTTGAAAGAAGCGGAAAAGCGGGTGACTGCCTATGCAGAGCCTTTTATATATGCCGGGGCGGCTGATTATTTTGCCGTGAACTTCATTGGGGATGGCTATCATTTCCTAGAACAATATTTAGCGGGTGAATCCCCGAAGTCCATCTTTAACGAACAGGCATCGTCCTGGTCAAAACTTGAAATGCTGACTCCCTGGAAAAGAATGAAGGGTTATGAAATCGGTGTTGCCGGTAATAAAAGCAGTGGCGAGTTTATACGGACTACCTGGATCAACGGGGTCAAGAAAGTGGAGACGAGACCCTGCTTTAAGGAATATAATCTTGCCTGGGTTGGCCGGGTACGTTTGAAAGCCATTCAGTAACTCCGTTGTTGGCATTTATGTTTTCGGGGCAGAGCAACTCTCCCCAATTAATTTTTAACACCCGGCAGATCCGATAGAGTATGAAGGCAGATGCGTTGATCTTGCCCAGTTCAATACGACTGACCTGTGAATACGACAAATCTGCTTCAAGGGCCAGTTTTTCCAGGGTAAGGTTCTGCCCGTTCCGGATACGTCTGATTTTTTGTCCCAGGTCTGCCTGGAAGATTTTTCTTTCTTGCATAGTAAGCATTAAAAAAAGTTAAGCGCTCATGTACAGGTACAGCAGTATATTCTTTAAGACAGTTAATGATGTTTCAAAGGGGATGGTTCGGTAAACGAAAATGACTTATTATTATTCCGGTAAAAGGGGAGTTATTCCTGTTAACAGCATCGTACAAAATAGCCTGATTGAGCATGCCGGACAATACCATTTATAGGTTACGTAAGAAGGCTTAGCCGTGAACAAGTATAAATAATAACCGCATAGGGCAGATATGCGCTATTAATTTATCGGGTAACGGCTAGCAATAGATGTTTTCATTGTACTTTTATCAGGGTGATTATAGTTTATCAATAGAGTGCGGACCAGTGAAATAAAAAAAGGTTGACTGTACCAGTCAACCTGTGAGATATAATGCCGTAATGCAACAACCTACTTAGTCATCACCGGGTACGGCCATCAGCAATTTATTTTCTTTTCTGTTTTATACCGCAACCTGTATTAAAAACTCTTCAACGAAAAAGCCGTTACAAATCCCACATTCACTTTAGTGCCCTTGATCGGATTGTCGTCGTCCAGATCACTTGTCTTCATATTGTAGCGGATATCGAAGAAGAAGATAAAGTTCTTATACTGCATGGAATTTTTGATCCCAATAGAGGGGATCATGGCCCCGTTGTTTGTTTGTTGAAACAACGGATCGTTGATGAGCGACTTGAACTTTTTCACATCCTCATTCGGGATATTGAAGAAGTTGAAATAGGGCATCAGACTGAAGGTGACTTTGTTTTCGTCCTGCATTACATAGTCCCAAACATATTTTAGTCCCAGGTTGTAGGAGAGCGCTTTAAAGCTGATCGAAGGACTGTCCACGGCCAGTTTGCGATAGGCAAAGGAGGCTTCCAGCCATAAGTTGTTTTCTTTATTCCCATCTTTACTTAACCGGTAGGAAGGGCTGAATAAATACCCGAAGTTTCCGGTTTCGGGGAACATCAGTGAATTGAAATCCACTGAATCTCTTTTCACCCCGGTGGAGGGGTTGGCATTGAGCAGGTTGATCCCCATATTGATCTTCCATCGTTTATTTTTATTTGGGTAAATGACCATCCCCAACCTGCCCGTGGCATTCAGGGAGCTGAGGGCATCATTGGTGGATGTATTCAGGGAACTCAGGCCAAAAACGGTGAAACGGTCTTCAGTCAATACACCCTGTAGCCTCTCTTCTTTTTCCGTTACCGTGGTATCTTTTTTTATGGTCTTGCCGTCTTTTGTTTCCCAATTCATGGTAACAAGGGTGGTTTTTACGTTCCGGGGCTCCTTGATTTTTTTAAGCCCGGGGAGCGGATCAATGGCCTGTGAATAGGAATTAAAGGCCAAACACAGAAGCAGAAGGAGAAGGAGTGGTGATTTCATACTGTTTGTTTTAGTGGAATAAAGAAACAAAGCAGCCGCTCCCCGGGAAACAGGGTTAACCCCCTTTAAATACCGTGAAAGAACGGTAAGCTATAATTCATTGATTAGTAATTGATCTGGCCGGTTTTCGGCTAATGGACATACAGAATTTGCCAACCCGGACAGGCGCAATAGCTGAAAACGTATTGCTTTTCTGGATGATGATTTATCCAATCCCTGTTAGCTGTTGGAGTATAGCAGATATGCTACATTTTAAGGATCTGCGGCTATTTAGCCCGGGTTGGGCTTATTTATTATTTGACGAAGGGGTATGATTTTCCGGGGGGAACAATTCTCCCCCATCAATTTTTAAGACCAGGCAAAGCCGGTAGAGCATAAAGGCGGAGGTATTGATCTTGCCCAGCTCAATACGACTGACCTGTGAATAAGACAGGCCTGCTTCCAGCGCTAGTTTTTCCACGGTAAGGTTTTGTCCGTTCCTGATTCGTCTGATATTCTGACCCAGATCTTCCTGAAACTTCTTTTTCTCATTCATAGTGACAATTGAAAGTAATGCTGCCAACGTTTGCAGGCAAGAGCAAATATGCCTTAGTGATATTAATCATGTGTCATTATGTATGTTTCAGTGAAATAAATAAGCAGGTAGCCTTCTTCCGGTATTAACAGGATATTCCTGATAAAAACATTGTGCAAAATAGCCGGATTGCCATTGCCAGAAAATACCCTTTTTCTGTTACGTAAGAAGGCTTATGATGGGACAGGGGGAAACAATAACGGGATAGAGCAGATCTGCTCTATCCCGTTACTGATTTTATATTTTCTGTTTACCTATGCTTCATGATCCATTGCAGGGAAAGTTCAAATGACCGGGCAACAGAAGGCCCCTTTTTAAGGGCATTTGTAGTCACGTCGTAACTAAGCCCCAATTGCATTTGATTATAATCAAAGATCAGGTAGGGAGATATTGCATCACCGGTACGGTACCAGATACCACCGCCGATCATGTATTGTTTCGCATCGCCGAATAATTTATTGATCGATCCGCCAGCTAAGAGATATTCTACTGCGGCCTGATTCTGGTAAAGGGCCCGCAGGTTCAGCATAATATCTTCCCGCAGGTATTGTTGTAATGTGAACTGGGCGGAGAGTCGTACAGGCAGGTATTCATTATCATCATTGAGCACCGTCTGTTTTGGTTTATTGAAATGATATCCGGATATACCGGCATCAATAAAGGTTCCTTGTTCTGCATTGTTGTACACATACATGAGGCCTGCGCCAACGGTGAAGAAAGGCTGCATCTGTTGCAGAGCGGCTTCCTGATTCGGTAGGGTCAGATCAAAACCACCGCTGGTGAATTGTTGTTCAAAACTGAGTGAGGAGAAGTCGATACGACGATTACCATAGGTGGTACTGAGTCCCAGCCCCAGGCTTTCATAACCATCTTCATCTAATTTTACATGGTATGCGGCAGTTCCGGTGATATAATTGCTTCGGAAAGCTCCTTTCATCGATTTATCATTCAGAAACTGAATACCGATATTCAACGGGTGTTGTCCGTATGATTCCCGCTTACCAACTTTTCCATCAACGGCCACTGTTGAAGTAGTATACGGAGAGGAGAGATTGCCCCATTGCTGCCGGTAATTGGTCATCACCCGCAGATCACCATTGAACACACCCGTGTATGCCGGGTTGACCGTAAAGGGTGCGGCATAGAATTGTGTATAATGCGGGTCCTGAGCTTTTGACGAAACGAGACTAAAGCAGCCGATCAGCAGGATATATATATTTTTCATTACTTCTTTAGTTTATTAATCAACGGATCAGGATACTACTACCGCTTCGTTTAATAGTGTTTCCATCTACATCTACACCCTCTGCGATCCAGGCATAGGTCTCAAAAGGTTGTTTTGCTCCTTTATAATAACCATCCCAACCAGCACCGGCCATGCTGGTGGCAAACATCAATTGGCCCCAGCGATCAAATACTTTGAAATATTTAAGACTGGTGATACCCACCAGGAGCGGGGTAAGTTTATCGTTTTTACCATCGCCATTGGGAGAAAAGACATCGGGAACATAGATTTCACGTTCTTTAAAAATTCTGATTAAAATAGTATCTGTGACCACACAACCCTCCATTGTATTGATCCGTACTAAGTACTGCTGCTGACGGTCGTAGTTAAATACGGGTGATTGGATAAAATTATTATTTAAACCAACAGAAGGGGTCCAGAAATAATTGGCTATTGTAAAGGATCGGGCATTGAGTTGTATATTACGATTGGCCACTGCGTTCAATGTAGTGTATCGCTGATTAGCAGGTGGCGCAGCTATATTGATCACAGTTGATTTTATATCTGAAAGATTGGGACAGGCTAGAGGGGTAGCTGTCAAAGTAACTGTATATGTTCCGGATTGCGTATAAACATGGGAGGGGTTTACCAGCGTTGAAGTTCCGGCATCTCCAAAATTCCAGGCATAGCCTACGATACCACTATTGTTCACCGCGGATGTATTGGTGAACTGCGTGGCAAATCCGGCACAATATTTATCAAAGCTGAATGCGGCTGTGGGTCTGCTCACGAGAGAGAGTGTTACCGAACCGGTTGCCATTGCCCGACAATCGGTGCTGCTTACCAGTTCTACAGTATAAACACCGGCTTGCGAAGCATCGTAAGAGGCGCTGGTGGCACCGGGTATCGGCAAGTTACCCAGGTACCACTGATAAGTATTTCCTCCGGAGGCGGTTAAAGTAACAGTGCTACCGTTGCATATAATAGTACTGGCTGGGGCAGATAATGAGCCGGAGGGCATCGGATAAACGGTAACCTGTTGGGTTGTACTATCAGCACAAACGGCTGAAGAGCGCACGACTAGTTTTACTGAAAAACTGCCCGCATTAGTATAACTATGCACTGCATTTGCAGTTGTAGCTGTTCCTCCATCGCCAAAATACCATTGATAAAGTAATGTACCACTGCTGATAGAGGAAGTATTGGTGAAACTGAAACTATTACTATTGAGACATTGCGCTGTTGAATTGATTGTAAAACCGGTAATGGGGGAAGGGTTCACCGTTACAGTACGCGATATACTGTCAATACAACCATTATTGGAGCCCGCGATTAATTTTACTATAAACGTTCCTGATGTGCTATAAACGTGTGAGGCATTTGTGGTGGAGGCTGTTCCTCCATCGCCGAAATACCAGGTATATGTCATCGTGCCATTTCCAATAACGGATGTATTTGTAAAGACGAAATTATTACCATTGGCACATTGTGTGGTACTATTTACCGTAAATGCGGGTTGCGGCTGGGCATAAAGTGTTACTTGTATCACCCGGGTGGAATCAACACAATTCAGCGCATTGGTAACAATAGCCCGGTAATAGCCAGTACTGGTTGCAGTAAAATCCCGCAGGTTGGCGCCAATGATATTGGTAAAATTGACCCCATTCGTGCTTGACTGCCATTGATAAGTATTGGTTATACCGGCCCGCATACGAACCTGGCCTCCCACAGCACAGACTTGTGTTGGATCGAGCAACGTGAGGCTTGTATCAACGGTACTGATATTTACTTTAACACTATCTGTACAGGATGTGATGCCATCGGTTACTGTTACATAGTAAGTGGTCGAGGTTAATGTGGGTGTTACAGTAATGCTGTTGGTGTTGGCACCAGTGGACCAAATAACAGAAGGTGCCGGTGTATATAACTGCAATACTTCTGCTGCTGAAACAGCTCTGTTCCATATTTGTACATCATCAATTTTTCCAGTAAAAAACTGACTATTCGAACCTGCAATTGGCCTAGCACCAATCCATAACGGAAGTGAATTTGTAGTCAGCAATCCCGGGCTGGCAATCGTTTTTACATTGACTCCATTTAAGTATATGCGTACTTGATTGCCGTCATGTGTGTATAAAAAGTGGAACCATTTATTCATTCCCAGTTGTATTGGATTCGGTGATTCATAAATGATGCTCCCATTCACGCCGATAGTCCAGTCTGCCCAACAGGAGTATTGATTATTCCAGATACCAATACTGTTCTGAAAAGATCCACCCCAGCCTGATGCTTCCCGTTTACTAATGAGGTGTGGCCCAAAACCTCCACTTGCTGTAAAACTTGCGGCATTAAACCACAGTGAAATACTGATTGTACCACTATTATAAGTATTGTTGTGTGGAATTTCAATACGATCATTAATTCCGTCAAAATAGGCTGAATTATCCGGCCTGTTAAACCGGTCAGTAGCCAGTATAGCACCATTTAATGTACCATGATTATTAACCAAACTGCCATCATTTGCATTACCACAGAATGGCCAGTAACCCACTAAACCGTTTTGTAGGTTGGCTGGTAACTGATTTGCTGTACAAACTGTTCTTCCGGGAAACAGACTATCAATTGATAGCGTAATGGTGCTGCTTTTACAAATAATGGTATCGTTGTTAAGGATTCTGGCATTTACCAGGCTGAGAAAAGTACTGTCGCTTGCAGTACATCCTAGCGCATTGGTGACTATTGCTTTATAAAAACCACCATTTGTGGCTGTTATATTTTGAGTGGTTGCGCCAGTATTCCAGTTATAGGTGGTATAGCCGCTGCCTGCATCGAGTGTAGTGGAGGTGCCACAAACTCTTGTGGTATCTGCAAGCGGGTTATATGGTCCGATATCACTGACACTTACTTTTACACTATCAATACAGGTGGTGATTCCGTCTGATACTGTTACATAATATGTAGTGGTTTGGGTTGGATTGACTATTATACTATTAGTAGTGGCACCAGTAGACCAAATAACAGTAGGAGCCGGTGAATAAAGGTTGGAAATTTCTGTTGGTGTCAGGGCTCGATTCCACAAGCCTATGTCATCTATCCTACCCAAGAAATACCGGGGATCACCATCCCACCATTTTCCAATATTAATTGTACTTCCTGTACACAAATCAAGGCTATTTCTATTCGATTTTACCTTGTTAATTAACTGTCCATTAATATAGGTTTTTATTGAATCCGAGGCATAGGATGAAACTATATTTACCCATTTATTTGCCATTGGTGATATGTTGGCAGCAAGAAATTGCCAATTCGCATCACCGGCAGAACAATTACCTTGATTGTGATAAACAGCTTCAATCCGTGATTGATCCCAAATCTGAATATTGAATAAACCGGATGTTACATCTGGAGTTTTTACTTTTGAAATAACAAATGTTCCTTGAGTTGCGTTTGAACTTAGATATGCCCAGGCAGAAACTGTTAAATTTGCATTTCTCAGCGTTGGATTGTCCGGGATTGTTATAAAACTATTCCCGTTAAAGTAGTAAGAATTTCCAGGTTTATTAAATCTGTCATATGACAAACTGGCTCCATTTATTATTCCATTATTTGTGTTCGTACTTCGATCATCCGCATTGCCGCAGAATGGCCAATACGCAACAAGTCCGCTTTGTAGTGATGATGGCATAAGGGTTGAAGAACATACGATTCTTCCAGGAAACAAGCTATCTATAGCAAGCCTTATACTGCTTCCTTTGCAGATAGTTGTATCATTATTAATGATGCGGGCATTTACCAGACTTAGTACTGTACTATCAGTTGCTGAGCAGCCGGTAGCATTAGTCACCGTTACTTTATAGAATCCTCCGGTTGTTGCATTGATCGTTTGTGTGGTGGCGCCGGTATTCCAGGAATACGTGGCATAGCCGCTGCCAGCGTCTAATAGGGTTGAGGTACCGCAAACGCGGGTGGTGTCTTGTAGTGGATTGAAAGTGCCGATATCACTTACAGTTACTTTAACGCTATCTATACAAGAAGTGATACCATCGCTGACAGTAACATAGTAAGTGGTGGTTTGAGTGGGGCTGACCGTGATACTATTCGTAATAGCGCCGGTTGACCAGGAGACTTGATTAATGTTTTGCAAACTCAAGGTCTTAAACTCTTGTACGTAAGCTGAAGATGAGTTTACACCAAGTCCAATATAAATCGTGCCACCAATGTTAAAATATATTGGTGAATAAGTTCCACTATAAACACATGATATTGAATCCCAGGTATTCAATACGGGATTAAAGGAATAAAAATCCGTAAGCCCACCACCTAATCCAAATATTAGTTTATTGTTTTTTTCGACCGCAAACCTTGCATTGCCACGGGATACAGCCCCAGGCATACTTTGCAGCTGTATCCAGCTATTATTTGCTGGATTATAGCGCCATAATTGATTCTGGTTAGTGATACAGCCATCATTACCACTCAGTAAAAGATAACCATTGTTATTAAATGAAATCGCATGACCCGAACGATTTGCACCAAAAGGTAAATTGGCAAGCTGTGTCCATATATTGGCTACAAAATCATATGACCAGAAATCTCCTAGACAACCAATACCTTGCCTATGTCCACCG
>CALRQQ020000002.1:0-54373 GCA_943370345.1 Chitinophaga pinensis | reverse complement strand
CGCTGCAGCCAAAGCATACAAACTAATGATCTTTAACCGTTGGGGCCAGCTGGTCTATAGCAGCCGAAATCCTTTTGAACGATGGGACGGAAAACCGCTTGGGAAGAACGGAGATAGTGCTTTATTTACCTGGTACTGTGAATATATATTACCGGGGCAGTCACAAGCAGCTAAGAAAGGAACCTTATTATTAATCCGCTGAGTTCACCCGATCAAGCCCTTTGGCCGCCAACACCCAGCGTAATTCCCCAAAACTAACCGCATCCCCCAGGGACTGCTTTATAGGGGCCAGTGCATAGCCCTCTGCTTTGGCAAGCGCCTCTTCGATCATTGTCATTTTTACGGGTGATACCAGGGAAGCAATGTCAATATCTCCGGAAGCCACAAAACGGGTCAGGTGTCCTTCAATGGTCGACAAGGCCAGATTTCGGGATTCCGCTATTTCCTGTGGAGAAAAGCCCTCCTTGAATAATTCGAAAGAAACCCGGTAAGTATCTCCTTTCTTTGGCGACTTTTCCTGTTTGACCTTACGCTCTTTTTTCGTTCCCTTGGCATGAATCAACGAAACCAATCCCTGTTCCTTGCAATAATCAAGAATAATATCCAAAAAAGACTGACCATATTGTTGTGTCCTGACCGCTCCCATGCCGCTGATCTTACGCATTTCCTCAAGACTGTGCGGCAGATAAAGACACATTTCGCCCAAGGTGGTTCCTGAAGCTACCATGTATACCGGAACGTCTTTATCAGCACAGAAATTATCCCGTTGTTTCTTTAACGCGTTGTATAATTCAGGGTGTTCGTTGGTTTCAGAAACCACAGTACTGACACCTGCATAAATATTCACCGGAAAATAAGGCAGGATAAAGGCACGGCGACGCTCCTGCCAGGCATCACTGTCCAAATTTTCATTAACCCCTTTATACATATGCAGGGATAGGGAAAGACCGGTAAAAATATCTTTCAGCATATCATTTACTTCTTTAGCCACCAGCCGACTATCTGTAATCATAGTTGGCTTTGTTATAAACCCGATCAGGGCTTCTGTTTCCATCGCAAAATGAACAGCGGCCTTCACTAGTCTTTCAAGTAATATTGTATTTTCCCGGGGAAGATCTGCTGATTTGAACTGCGTGTCCATCCATTGTTGAAAACGAATTGCCGTGTCCTGCAGGTAGCCGATTTTTGTCAGGAGTTCATCTGCCCATGGCCGGGCATCGCCGGTAAAACCTGCACTATGTTCATGAATGAATTTCCTTAGATCCAGGGCTTCTGTCTGCTGGCGATCAAAACTAAACAGCGTATTCAGCATTTTCTGCTGATAAGATCGGCGGGACACTTTTAATTCGTTTTGCAACAGATCAGCTGAAACGCTGGCCCTGGTAAAGGCTATAATCCGGGGATCGGTAAAAAGGCTGTTGGTCCGCACTTTGCTTTTAAGGATCATTCCGGATAAACTGGTACACCGGCTCAATGCCACATAAACCTGACCAGCGGCAAATGCTTCGCCAGCATCAATAATGGCTTTCTCAAACGTGAGACCCTGGCTTTTGTGTATGGTGATCGCCCAGGCAAGTCGCAGGGGAAACTGAGTAAAAGATCCCAGCAACTCCTCTTTCATGGATTGGCTGGTCTTGTCGAGCGAATAGCGGATATTCTCCCATTTGTCTTTTACCACTTCGATTTCTGATTCCTCATAGGTACACCGTACATAGATCTTTGATTCTTCCAGTCTTGTTACGGTTCCGATCTTACCATTATAGTACCGTTTTCCCTTTTCTGCGCTGTCGTTACGGATAAACATGACCTGTGCTCCTTCTTTCAGGATCAGTACCTGTTCGGCGGGAAATGCATTAGGAGGAAAATCATTCTCCAGTTCTGCTTCGTATTCCACAGGAGGGGTCGTGAGCTGTTGTAGTTGTTGGTTATTGATAGATCTTGCCTGTTCGTTGTGGGTAGTCAGAATAATATAGCCATCATCCTTTGTGCGACGAAAACCGGGTTGGAAACGGCTTTCGAGGATCTTCAACCCCGTGGCATCCAGTTCATTGTTCCTGACCTGATTCAGCAAATTGATAAAATCTGCTTCTCGTTGGCGGTATATCTTATCAAACTCTATGTAAAGCGGGGGTGCTTCTTTCAGCACCAGGCTGTCAAAAAAATAAGGACTATTATAAAAAGGGGAGAGCAGGCTCCATTCGGGTTCTTTTACCACCGGTGGAAGCTGGAACATGTCGCCGATAAATAACAATTGAACGCCACCGAAACGTTCACGGGGTTTGCGACGTATATGACGAAGAACGGTATCAATAGCATCCAGGATATCGGCGCGTACCATGCTGATCTCGTCAATGACCAGTAATTCGAGTTGTTGAATAAGTTTTTTCTTCTCTCCATTGAAACGGAGCCGGCTCACCAGGCTATGGGGATTGCTTATTTCCTGACCGGAAGGCGTAAACCCCTGACCGTTTGTAACAGGTATAAAAGGGGCCAGGGGCAGTTGAAAAAAAGAATGAATGGTTACACCCCCCGCGTTAATGGCGGCCACCCCTGTGGGTGCCACGATCGCCATTTGCTTGGTGCAGTGCTCACGTATATACTTGAGAAAAGTGGTCTTTCCGGTACCCGCTTTACCGGTCAGAAATACCGTCCGGTCCGTCTGATTGATCAGGTCAGCGGCCAGTAAAAAAAACTGATTCGTTGTATCTATTTTAAACAACTCCATAAATAAAAAACTGGCGAAAACCAGAATAAAATGGCCACGAAATCACACAAAAGGACACGAAAAATTCTGCTATTAAAAATCATAGAATGATCCTCTTGTACTCTTAGCGTTTTTTTCCAAAGTTAATAATGAGACCTGGTCTGAAACCTGAGGCCCGCAGGTAATTGATAGTTTGTTCAATGTGTTCACTAAAAGATGGTACTTCATTTGCTTTAACCTCCACTATGATTTTGTTAAACATTGTGAAGTCTGAACTGAACTTGTGCTTAAGCCGATTTGACTTGTAATAAACTAACAACTCCTCCTCCCGAAGATAGGGGATGTTGTGTTCGATAAACTCTGGTTCCATGGCGTCTTTATAAACCACTTCTGAAAAACCATACCCTAATGTACGCCACACTTCCATACAATATCCAATGATGGTGTATACATCTTCTTTGTATAATAAATCAGTCATAAAAAATTAAAAAATGCCACGAAATCACCTACTTACACTTAGTGTGTTTTCGTGTTATTTCGTGGCTGATAAACTACGCTTCGATGGAGCGGTTACCGAGGAGGACGAGTTCGTTCACCTGGATCTCGGTGACGTACTTCTTTTGTCCATCCTTGTCGTTGTAACTCCGGTTGACGATCTTTCCTTCGATCAGTACTTCGCGGCCCTTGGCCAGGTACTTCTCGGCGATATCCGCCATTTTACCCCATACCACGAGGTTGTGCCATTGGGTATCGGTTACCTTCTCCCCTTTGGCATTGCGGTAGATCTCACTGGTGGCCACGGAAAACCGGGCCATCTTTTTACCGGTTTCAAGCAATCTGATTTCGGGGGTGTTCCCCAGATTGCCGATCAGCTGTACTTTGTTTTTTAATGCGAACATGGTTTTGAATTTGTGCACCGGGTATTTAACCGGTGCGGTTAAGGTTTATTTATTTCAATCACCGGGGACGTCACGCCGGATGACCCAACAAAAATGGTTTACCGATGATCTCCTACCCGGTTTTTACCCGTTTATTCCCGAAACTAAGCGGGTAAAAAACGTTTGCACATGGATCAACCCTTTGTATTTTGAGCCAACGAAAAAGAAGAATATGGGATCTATCCAAACAGTACAACGCAGCTGCCAATCCTGTGGCAATCCGCTGCGGGGAAGGATCGACAAAAAATTCTGTAACGACTATTGCAGAAATCATTTCAACAATGAACAAAAAAGCCGGAACGGGTACAGTCCTGTGATACGGAACATCAACAATGCCTTATTGAAGAACAGGCGTATACTGGCCGGCGTGCTAACCGATCAGCTGGAAACTGCCCGGGCCAGGCGGGATAAACTATTGCGTCTGGGGTTTCATTTTGAGTACCAGACCCATACTTATACGACTAAAAACGGCCGAAATTATTATTACTGTTATGACTATGGGTACTTAGCCCTGGAGAATGACTGGTATTTGATCGTAAAGAAGAAAGAAGAGTAAATATTTGCTATTACTTTTGCAGCATGTCAAAACCTGTCATTTGTATCGGCGCCGCCCTGGTAGACGAGCTCTTCCACGCCACATCTGAAATGCTGCTGGCCACCACCAATGATGCCATTGTAACGAAAACCGCCGGAGGGGTAAGCCGGAATATTGCCCATCAGCTTGCTCTGCTGGGAGTACCTGTACAACTGATCACTGTTGTAGGAAATGACAGTGATGGTGAATGGATCAAGTCCGTATGTCAGCAGGCTGGTGTTAAAATGGATGCCAGTATAACCAAAGACGGACTGACAGGTAAGTATACCGGCATCCTGAATGTGGATGGTTCTTTGTTTTCCGCCTTCCTGACCAATGCCGCTAATCACCTGATCACACCGGAGCACCTGGCCAACCATCAGGAACTTTTACAAACAGCATCCTATATCCTTGCTGACGCCAATATCAGTGTGGACACAGCGGAGTGGTTGCTGGCCTTTAGTCAGCAAACGGGTATCCCGTTTATTCTTGAACCCGTTTCCGTCCCTCCCGCACGGAAATTCAGGCAAGTAAATCTTGGTGGCTTATATATGGTTACACCCAATGAAGATGAGCTGCCGGTACTTTGCTCCGAACAGGCCACGATGACCCAGATGCAGATCGAAGAACTGCTGGATAATGGCGTACAAAATATCTGGCTGCATAACGGCAAAATGGGATCTGCCTTATATAATAAAACCAAAGCCATCACCCTGCACGCCCCGAACATTGAAGTACGTGATTGCACCGGTGCCGGCGACGGCTCGCTCACCGGATTTATATTAGGAAAATTCCTGAAACTCGATGATATGGATTGCCTGAAACTGGCCCATACCCTGTCTGCTGAAATATTACAGGTGAATGGGGCGATCGCCACGCACCTGAACCAGGAAAAACTGCTGAGTCTTATTAACGAATATTACCCATCCTGATGCACCCCCTATTAGAGATACACCCGGAAGTACAAGAAGCATTAGCTGCCGGAAAGCCGGTCGTAGCACTTGAATCAACTATTATCTCCCACGGAATGCCCTACCCAAAAAACGTGGAAACCGCGATGGCGGTAGAAGCGGTAGTACGGGCAAACGGGGCTGTACCAGCCACCATTGCAATTTTTAACGGAAAATGTTATGCGGGGCTGACGGAGGATCAGATCCGGTATTTCGGACAGGCAGAAAATGTATGGAAAGTGAGTCTGCGCGATATGCCCTATGTACTCAGTCAGAAACTATATGGGGCCACCACTGTTGCTGCCACCATGCGGATTGCTTCGATGGCGGGTATACGCGTCTTTGTTACTGGTGGAATAGGTGGTGTGCACCGCGGTGCAGAAAACAGTATGGATATATCGGCCGATCTCACGGAAATGGGTCAAACCTCAGTAGCGGTGGTTTCTGCCGGGG
The DNA here is from genome assembly GCA_943370345.1 of Chitinophaga pinensis. GTDB lineage: Bacteria > Bacteroidota > Bacteroidia > Chitinophagales > Chitinophagaceae > JJ008. Next base: position 48,754 of record CALRQQ020000002.1, on the reverse strand, counting down.
TAAAGTCTATACTTGATATCGGGCTCACATTAGAATACCTGGAAACCAAGGGAATTCCTGTGGTAACGTTCGGACAGGACGAGTTTCCCAGCTTTTATTCCCGCAAAAGCGGATACCCGTCGCCATTAAGACTGGATACAGCCGAAGCAATTGCTGCCATGCTGGATACTAAATGGAGATTGGGACTTGAGGGAACGGTGCTTATTGCCAATCCGGTTCCGGCAGAAAGAGAGATCGTAAGCGATGAAATGGAGATCCATATCCAGGTCGCACTGAATGCGGCCAAAGAAAAAAAGATCAGTGGTAAAGAGGTAACTCCTTTTTTGTTAAAATATATTGCGGATCATACAAAAGGAGAGAGCCTCGAAGCAAATATTGCCCTGATCAAACACAATGCAGCTGTAGGGGCGAACATCGCAGTCGCGTATGCGGCCATTCGGTAGTTAGATTAGTTCATTAAATAAAATTTCATGCATAAAATAGCCGGTTTTTTAATTGGATTATTGCTGACCATTCAAAACTATGCTCAGCAGATTGAAAAAAAAGATACTGCCCGGCAACTGACCATTTTATATACCAACGACCTGCACGCTCATCTTGATCCGCACCGGGTACCCTGGATCAGTGAGAAAAGACTGGTGGGTGGATTTGCAAATATTGCCACTTTGGTAAAGCAGGAAAAAACAGCCAATCCAAATACATTATATTTTGATGCAGGTGACTATTTTACCGGACCCTATATCAGCTCCCTGACGAAAGGAGCCGCTGTGATAAATCTGATGAATTATCTCTCGCTTGATGCGGCCTGCATCGGTAATCATGAATTTGATCACGGATGGCAGAATGTACCAATTCAGCTGAAAGCTGCCCGATTCCCGGTACTCAATGGAAATATCTTTCTTAAAAACAGCCGGAAACTGCTCTGGAATCATCCCTATAAAATAATCACCATAAATGGTGTACGGGTGGGTGTGATCGGACTCCATGGAAAATTTGCCTTTTATGATACGATCGCCGATGAAATGATACAGGGAGTGGAAGCTAAAGACGAAGAACTGTATTTAAAAAAATATATCCGTGAGCTCCGTAAAAAAGCTGATCTGGTTATATTATTAGTACATCAGGGTATTCCCGGACGACAATCCACCACGGGAAATACAGATGTCGCACGCAACCTACAGCGGGATATAGATCTGGCAGCTGCCGTTCCTGGCATTGATATTATGATCACCGGACACGCCCACCAGGGAACACCACAACCTCTTCTTTCCAATGGAACCATTATTGTTTCCACCGATGCATTGGGCTCCGAACTGGGAAAGCTTGAAATATCGTATAACCCGCAAAAGGATAAAATCACCGCTCACAAAAACACACTAAACTATCTGTATGATGACGAAGTCGCAGATGATCCTGCTACCTCCAAAGCCATCGTTGAATGGAAAGAAAAGGTAAAACAGATCACCGATGAAAAAATAACAACAATCCCTGTGGCGCTTACCCGTTCGTATGGGGAGGAATCTGTTATGGGCAATATGGTGGCGGACGCCATGCTGCACGCCTATCCTGGTTTTGATCTGGCGGTTACCAACAGCGGAGGATTAAGACAGGATATTGATGCAGGAACAGTAACGGCGGGTCATCTTATTTCTGCCTTCCCGTTTCCTAATACCATCCATATGTTGCAAATCAGGGGAGAAGATCTGCTGACATTGTTTGAACATGGTGCCGGTCTGACGAATGGAATATTACAGGTATCTAAAGGGGTGGAAATAATCTATGATGAAAACCGGCCAACAGGTTCCCGGATAAAAAGCTGTACAATTAAAGGGATTGCACTTGAAAAAGAAAGAGTATATAATTTATTAACCTCCAACTTCCTTGCCGATGGGGGAGACGGGTTTCTTGCATTTAAAAAAGCAGTCAGCCGGAAAAAAACAAACCTTGAGATTCTCCAGGCGATGATCAGCTACCTGAAAACTTTTCCGGAATATAAGCCGGTGCTGGAAGGAAGAATAAAGAAATCCTAATCGGTTTTAGTTACCTGTTTTTTAAACACGGGTACCGTGCTGCAGGGCTCCCCATACATGATGCTTTTGGCAACCGGACGAAGAAGCCGTGTGATCTCCATGTATACATATTCGGCGATGGGAGTTTCACCGCAGCCCTTAATCACCACTCTTTTATCATTGAACTCCTGCACATCTATTGCAGAGAGGTTTTTCAGGAAAAGGTTCTTGTGTAATTCCTTCTCATCCCCCATCACGATCTCTTTTGCAACAGGTTGCAGGTTAGCGGCGACCAACATATAGGCCCATACAGGAATAATGGCATCCGCGCTGCAGGTAACTGACACATTTTTATCCTGGTAAACCGACCAATCGGTGGCTTTAAGCGCTTCCCTGAAATCCTTTTCCTTCAGGATCATACCCATGAACAGGTAATCCTTCAGATCAAACACAGCCGTTTCATCCCGGGGATACCATTTCTCAAGGTCCAGTGTGATCAATCCGCTTTCGGCCACTTTATTTACAAAAGGTTCGCTCATAATTATTGAACTGTAAAAATAACAATTTGACCGACGGGTTGGTTGCGAGTTTTGGAAAACAAAAACCCCGGAGCTGTTGGGCTCCGGGGCAAGTATACTAATTCGTTGATTACTTAGTAACGTTCAGACCGTTTGTCCTTGATATCAGCCGCATTCCGCAGGATTGACAGCGGGTTGTTGGGGCTGTATTGGTTACTCAGGCCTTGTTTTGCCTGCTGGTAACGGGTCTGGCGGATCGCATTGATATCTTCAGCGGGCAGGGTAATGGTGCTTTGGTCTTCCACCTTCACTACATATACGCCTTGTCTGCCAACCAATACTTCTGGAACCACTTTACCTTTATTAGAGGGGTTGAACGCAGCGCCGATCACTTTGGGTTCGTAAGACAGTGCAGAACCACCGATCCGGAGACTGTCCAGGGTCTGAATGGTTTTGTTTCCACCCAGTTTCGCGATCGCATCTTCGAGTGTGGATACCGTTCCGATTTTCTTTTTAAGAAGTTCACCTTTTTTCTTCGTGCGGATCTCTGCTTCAGCTCCTGACATACGTGCACGGGCGGTGCTCATGGTACCCTCTTCCAATACTTCAGTAACTACGGCTACCACATAGCTGTTGTCCACGCGCTCGGGCTTCAGTACATCGCCCCTGTCTGCTGCATAAATATCTCTCACAAAAGAACGGGAAGCGTTTTCCAGACCACGGATAGAAGAGCTGGACCTTGCGATATCTGTTGCAATTCCTTTCTGATATCCTTTTGCCTTTAATTTCTTTTCGTAATTATCATCAAAGCTTTTGATACTGTTACTTTCCGCAGCAAAAGCATTGGCTTCGTTAAGGGCCGCATTATCGGTTTCCTGACTGGCAATGATCTCTTTCGGCAGGTAGGCAACTTTGTAATGGGTAGACGGTTTGATCGCAGACATGATCTCAATATAGTGATAACCAAATGAGGTCTTCACAACTTTGCGCTCACCTGCTTTACCATCAAAAAGGATGAACTGGGCAAACTCTTTCGCAAAATTAACATCCTGGATCTGGGTGGAAGAGAAGGTCATTTCTCCTTTGTTCTGACGGCTTCCGTCGCTGGGAGGATTATACTTCTGAACCATAGAATCCCAGTTAGCACCACCATTGATCGCTACCTTGATACTGTCGATACGACGGGATGCGGTGCTGTCGTCCACACCACCCTGCTGGGGATTATTGCTCACCAGTACGTGACGGCATTTGATCGAATCGGGTAATACTCTTACACCGATCATTTTTGCGATTACATAACTACCTCCGTCAAGGTAAGGTCCATAGAGACCACCTACGGGTAATTTGAAAATTGAATCCTTTACCGGGATCTGAATAGCGTTGCCGCTAACATAGGCATCAAAATATTCGGCGCCTTCTCCTGCCAGGAACTGACCAACACTGTCGGCGGTGCTGAAACGATCGCGGAGGCTCAGTAAGCTGCTGAGTGTGGCAGCACTGTCCTTTGCATTAGGAGCCGCACTGAAACTTACATAACTGATGCTGCGGCTTTCGTTTTGTTTGAATAAAGATTTGTTCTTACTCACAAAAGCATCGATCTCGCTGTCTTCCACTTTCACTGTGCTGTCGGGAATGCTGGCATAGTTCTCACTTACCACAGAAATACGGGCCATCTTTGCATTGTCTGCATTCTGATTTTCGATCATCCATTTGGGATAGTTGATCGTTCCGGACATCAGGGAGAAATATTTATCAGCCATGCGCAGATTCACCAGCTGATTGATATACGCACTGATATTTGATTTTTCTTCTTCCGTTCCTTTTTTCAGTTTCTGGTCGATGTTTTGTTTCGCCAGTACAGCATTGAACTGTCCGGTCTTTTCGTCCGTGAACTGTTGTTTTATCTCCTGCGGTGCATTTTGTCCGTATAAGATATCACCCAGCTCTTTTTTACCAACATCAATACCAAGTCGTCCAAACTCTTCACTCAGTAAAGCCTGGCTGATCTCCTGTGTCCACGCCTGTTCCAGCGCCTGTTGGGAGGCCGCAGCAGCAGGATAACCCTGTGCTTTCATGTTCTCTTCAGCCTGTGTTACTTTCTTACTGAAATCCTCGAACAGGATCTTCTTACCATTCACTACTCCAACGGTATTGGATGGACCACCCATCATACCTCTTGATTTACCGGCAAAATAATCGGTCAGAATGAACCCTACCAGGGCCAGTGCGATCAACACTACAGTAAGCTTTGCGTACTTATCTCGGATATCCTGGATAATAGACATAATATATTATTACTGATTTTTTTAAGGATGGCAAAAATAGGGGAAAAACTGTGGAAAATCTATAAAAAATGAAGCCGTTTTACCCGTGAAAATAGACCAAAAAACGGGCGTGGGGGCTGATTTACGGGAATTAAAACGGGCTGACGGGTTTTTAACCGGCCAGCCCGTGTAAAGGAGACTAATTTCCTGCCTAAATCTACTTTTTACCCGGATGGACCAGTTTCATTTCCTGGACCAGGTGGCCGGCTCCGGCGTATTTATCAATGATAAACAACACATAACGAATATCTACCATAATATTCCGGCAAATGGAGGGGTCATAATTGATATCGCTCATGGTACCCTCCCAGGCCCGGTCAAAATTGAGTCCGATCAGGTTCCCGTAGGCGTCCAGGGCGGGGCTGCCTGAGTTGCCTCCCGTGGTATGGTTCATGGCGATAAAGCAGACGGGCATCTTTCCGTTCTTTCCATACTGACCAAAATCCTTATTCTTATACAGGCTCCGCAGTTTTTCAGGAACATCAAACTCATAATCTCCGGGCTTATACTTATCCATAACACCGTCCAGATAGGTATAAAAGTCAAATTTTACCGCATCGCGGGGTTGGTATCCTTTTACGTTACCATAAGTAACACGCAGGGTACTGTTGGCATCCGGATAGAATTTCTTCTCTTTCATCACTTCCATCTGTGCTTTCATATAGGTCCGTTGAAGTTGGTTGATCCGGGCCTGTATTCCGCTTAGATTTTTTGTAACACTACTGCTATAATGGCTGCTCAGTTGTAAGAAAAGCTGATTCGCTTTATTCATGTCATTAGCAGCCAGTACCAGTTCAGGATTCGCCTTCAGATTCGCCAGTACTTTTTCGCCATTGTTCAATAAATCTGTATTGGTATAAAGCTCATCGGCTATTTTTCCAAAGTTGTATTGATAGCTTTTTGCCAGGGTAAGCAGTTCGGGCGCCACAAACTCTTCCGGCTGGTCTCTGGTAAATTTTTCCATTAATACTTCAAAGAGTTTCTTATCCACGGCCGGACTGTATTCTTTATAAAAATCACTCAGGGTTTCAATCGTTTTCGGGACTGCTTCCTTAAACGCTTTATCCCCGTTTTTCTGTTTAACGCCTGCCAGGCTGTTGATCCGGGAACCAATTGTAAAAGCTTCTATCTTGCTGATCGTTTCAGTATAGTAATCACGGGCAAGACCGTATTTATTCAACTCCTTATACGCTGTTTCCAGATCTCCCAGAAGTGTACCATATTGTTCTTTAAGAATCGGGTTTGCATTCACCCGTTTTTGGAATTCCGCCTCATAAATCTTCTTCTTTGAAACCGCGTTGGTACTGTTAAGACCCAATACTTCCCCCTGCCATTTTTTCCATGCATTACTGATACTGGCATATTTAGCTGCGTATTGGATCTTGATCTGCTCATCCCGGCGCATAAATCCATCGATCACGCCAAGTGCTTTATCCCGTATGGCGATCTTTGCAGGATCATTTACCTGTACAATTTGTTCAACAGCTGAAGAATGCAGGTATTGAGTGGTACGACCAGGAAAACCAAAAACCATGGTGAAATCACCCTCCTTAACGCCATCCAGGGATATAGAAAGTGATTTTTTTGGTACATATGGTACATTCTCCAGTGAAAAATCGGCTGGTTTATTATCCTTTCCGGCATAGATCCGGAACATGGAAAAATCACCCGTATGGCGAGGCCACATCCAGTTATCTGAATCTTTACCAAAATTTCCAATTGAAGACGGGGGTGCCCCTACTAATCGAACATCCTTATAGGTTTCGGTAACAAAAAGGAAATACTGATTTCCTTCAAAAAAAGAGCGTACAAAATAGTCCTGATAGGCCTCTTTTTTCACACCCGCCCTTAAACCGGCAATATTCTTATCAATGATTGACTGACGTTCTGTTTCGGTCATTCCCGGTTTTACCCCTTCAAGGGCTGATTTGGTAACTTCTTCAATCCGGATAATAAAACTGACGAAAAGACCGGGATTCGGGATCTCCTCCCCTTTATTTCTGGCCCAGAATCCGTCCCGAATATAATTCCGGTCCAGGGTGGAATGATTTTGAATGGCATCAAAACCGCAATGATGATTGGTCAGCACTAATCCTTTGTCGGAGATCACTTCGCCGGTACAAAAACCACCAAAACTTACAATAGCATCTTTCAGACTTCCTTTATTAATATTATATATATCATTGGCAGTTATCTTCATACCCATCGCTTTCATCTGCTTTTCGTTGAGCTGTTGCAGAAATAAGGGTAGCCACATACCTTCATCGGCACGGCTGGTAATGACGATCAGGAGTAAAAAGGCGACAAGACTTCGTTTGAGCAAGTTCATATATATATTTATGTAGTAAAATTAGTTCATTCAGTTATACGGGTAATTCCGCTCAACTAATTAGTAATGCTGTCTGATTTTTACACAAAAGACAGGAAATAGTGTAGTTATAATTCGTTTTACCTGACCCGGAACCGGTTTTTTCTCCACAGGACACTGTGCATGAACGATAAAATATGTGCATAACCCGCTGTGGAACGTGAATATGAAACAGGATGATTGGCTCCTAATTTGGTGGAAAACTGCACCGGTACTATTTCGTGTACATAAATACACATTTGTCCTGTAACTATCCACAACAAAAATTTAAAGAAAGACGTTCTTTTTATCCGACTTGATTAATACACAGGAGTGTGGAAATCTGATCAAAACCCGCACTACGACTGTCTTTCTATATGTGAATTACAGTAAAAAAATGTGTATATCCTACAGTTTGTAAATTTGTGATGGGTAAAAAGAATAAGTTTTCCACGAATCCACAGCTGTAATAATAATATACTCTTTTTTATAAAAATATATTAATACTATTATTGTATTAATCGCAGTTACAAAAAATTTTGTTTTGAAAAATTGAGCCAGCTGGCGGAATATTGCTACCCTGATCAAACAAACAAAACCTAAAGTCTCATGAACACTGTTGTGCCGGATACCGCGATCGCCAATGTTGAAAAAACAGGATTCCTCGATATCGAGCTGGATCCATCCCTGGATCTGTTTGCCGAGATCGAGAAACTGAAAAAAGAGAAAAATGCGGTGCTCCTGGCCCACTACTACCAGGAACCGGATATCCAGGATGTGGCGGATTATATCGGTGACAGTCTTGGTCTGGCTCAGCAAGCCGAAAAGACCAATGCCGACATAATCGTTTTTGCCGGCGTACACTTCATGGCCGAAACCGCAAAGATCCTCAATCCGGGCAAAAAAGTGGTTATACCGGATTTTAAAGCCGGTTGTTCCCTTAGCGACAGTTGTCCACCGCCTCTCTTTAAAAAATTCAAAGAACAGCATCCTGATCATATCGTCGTGAGTTACATCAACTGCAGTGCCGGTATCAAAGCCCTCAGTGACGTGATCGTAACCAGCAGTAATGCCCGGGTGATCGTCGAAAGTTTCCCAAAAGAACAGAAGATCATTTTTGCACCGGATAAAAACCTCGGGGCATATATCAACAAAGTGACCGGACGAAATATGTTGCTTTGGAACGGAGCCTGTATGGTCCATGAAATTTTCAGTCTTGAAAAGATCACAAAACTCAAGACCCGTCATCCCAACGCTAAATTCATTGCCCACCCTGAATGTGAGGAACCGATCCTTCGCCTGGCGGATTATATAGGGTCCACCACGGGCTTACTGAACTATACACAGAAGGATGAGGCCACTGAGTATATTGTGGCTACAGAGACCGGTATCCTGCACCAGATGATGAAGGCTTCACCCACCAAGACCTTTATTCCCGCTCCTCCCACGAATAACTGTGCCTGTAATGATTGTCCGCACATGAAACTAAATACGCTGGAGAAATTATATCTCTGCATGAAGTATGAACTTCCGGAGATCCATATGGAGGAGGAATTGCGACTGGCCGCACTGAAGCCGATCAGGCGGATGCTGGAAATCAGCAGCCAGGCTGGCCTCTGATCTTAAACCAATGCTATGAAAAAAAACCTTTTTTTCCTTTTCCTTTTCTGCTCGCTTTCAACAATGGGCCAGACAGTCAAAGAACTGATTTCCCGTGGACAGCAACTACTCGGAGAAAAAAAATTTACCGAAGCGCTGGATGTGTATCATAAAGCGTTTAAAAAAGATTCTGCCAAATACGATGTTTTTACCGGCCGGGGTACGGCTTATTTTGAACTAAAGGAATACCAGAAATGCTTTGATGATTTTACGAGAGCTATTCTGCTGGAACCGGATTCAGCACTCGCTTATCACTACCGGGCTAATCTGATGTATGTGCTGAATTATACCGATGAGGCCATTGCTGATAATACCAAGGCGATCGAACGTACATCCGATGAAAAGTTCCTGCTGGGTTGTTTTATCAACCGCGGCAGTGCCAAGGAGCAAAAGCGGGATTTCAAAGGAGCGTATGAGGATTTTTACCGTGCCTATAGTTATGATACCACCGATATATCTGTGTTAAATAACCTGGGTACCGTGCTGGATGAACTGGACCGGCGCGAAGAAGCCATTGTCTTCCTGAAGAAAGCCATTGCTCTCGACAGCACATTTGTGGGTCCCTATGTTAATATTGGTTTTCAGTACAGCCTGATGGGCCGCTATGAGGAAGCGCTGGTATATTTTAATAAGGCACTGGATCTGGAAAAAGATGAACCGCTTACCCTGAATAACCGCGGCTTTACAAAGTATAAATTAAATGATCTGGACGGAGCACTGCAGGATATTGATAAATCCATTCTCCTGTATGCTACCAATGCCTATGCGTATAAGAACAGGGCCCTGGTATACGTGGCGATGGATAAAAAAGAAGAAGCCTGTAAGGACCTTAAAATGGCCAGGGAACTCCAGTTTGAAAAACAATATGGTCCCGAAGTAAATGAATTGCTGAAGAAGTACTGTCAGTAGGATTACGGGCGCAGCTCTGAGATCATGATCTCAGAGCAGATACTGTCACGCACCGATGGGTTTAAAAAGGGCAATCCTGTTTTTGTGATTTCATAATCACGGATACGGAGGGTATTTATCAGTACCAATCCCTTTGCTTTGATCGCCATTGTATCTTTCGGATAATAGACCAGCCAGGACCTCCCCTTTTTCTCCTCCCCGCCTTTATACCCTTTTCTCAATGTAGTTGTATAAAAATCAAAAGAGGCGCTGTTGCTGGTATTCCAGAAATAAACCGATCTCAAATCCACTTTACCATTGATTGCGGCGGCTAATTGGTTTCCCCCCTGGTAGCTCAGCAGCTTTGGATAGAAATTAGTATTCAGCAGAAAAAAGGAAAGAACCAGGGCGGCGACCGACAGGCTGATCGTTTTGGCCAGCTTTGTCATCAATGAACTACGTATAAAATGGAAATAGACCGCCAATAACAGGATCACGCCGCTCAGTATTAAATAACTGTTTACCTGGAAACTCCAGAAATTAAGGATGGCAACCGCCAGCAGGATCATTAGTGTAAGAAATAACTGTAAACTGAAAATCCGTTTAACCAGTCCAGGCCGATCTGCATGTTGCGCGATGAATCCTGCTGTAAATACAGCGGCAAAGGGAAAAATAATGTTGAGGTAATGCGGCAGTTTAAAACCAGAGAAACTGACCAGTCCGATAAAGAAAATAAAAACCAGCGTTGTGGCAATTTCTGTTTGCTGCTTTTTTATGTCCCGCAAAATTTTATATAGAACATAAAAAGAAAGGAAGGACCAGGGAGCAAAGGCCCATAAGTAGGTGTGGATGAAAAAGAAGTAATCCTGTTTGAGGGTATCGCCCATCACGCCGGTATAGCGTTCGGTGCTCTGATTGAAAAGGATAAACCCGACTCCGTCAATGTGGTCCTTACCACGGATAATTTTTTCGGGGTGCAGGTTGAACTGCAGGTAATAACAATACAGTACCGGGCTGATCATTACCACAAACAACAACAGCAGGATAAACCATTTTGGGGATAACAGGGATTTGACCTGTTTGCGGGTAACGGCCAGGAAAAGAAGATATAATCCCGGAATGAGTACACCGATCGCTCCCTTGGTGGAGAAGGCGAGGGCTAAGCCTGCTGCTGCTCCCAGCACATGGATCCAGCGTTTATACAGTAACAGTTCTGTTAATTGCCAGGCGGCAAAAGCGACCATGGCAGTGAGGATCGCATCCATCCGCACATCATTATTGGCCAGTATAAAGGAAACCGAGGAGGCCATGATCAGGGCCGCCAGTCGTCCTGTTTCTGTATTGTAAAGTGTTTTACCCAGGCGGAAAACCGCATACACCCCCAGGATGGTCAGCAGGAAGGAAGGTAGTTTATATGCAAATCCGGTTACGCCAAACAGTTTAAAACTCCCGGCGGCCAGCCAGAAATGCAGGTGTGGTTTATCCAGGTAATCAGTTCCCTTATCCACCAGGTTCACATAATCGCCCGTGAGGTACATGTGCAGGGCAATATTGGCGTGGTGGGCGGAATCATTGTCCATCAGGGGCACAAATAAACCGGCCACATAGACCAATCCCAGCAGGGCAAAAAGAAACGTATAGAGTTTCCGGGACAGAACCGGTTGATCGCTTAGTTGCATTTCTCCGGCAAAGTAAATAAAGAACGGTGGCATTTGATGAACGGACCCGAATTCCTCCACGAAGTCAGTAAATAATCCGAAAATCAGCTTATCTGCTTTAATTTTCGAGTTCTGACAGCAGCGCTGCGATCTTATCGCGTATAAAATCACGCACCTTATTGAATTCAGCGGGTTCCATATGTTTCGGGTCGGGGATCTGCCAGTCAACAAAACGGTTGGCTGGCATCCAGGGACAGGCATCGCCGCAACCCATCGTTACCACCACATCAAACGGGGCAAAGGCTTTTACTTCATCAAGGCTCTTGCTGTCATGGGCGCTAAGGTCATAGCCCAATTCTTTCATCGCCGCGATGGCTTTAGGGTTTACAATACCCGACGGTTTTGAACCTGCACTGTAGGCGTCTACCTGATCACCGCCCAGGATTTTTGCAAATGCCTGGCTCATCTGGCTGCGGTTACTGTTTTCGATACAGACAAAGAGGAGTTTTTTCTTCATGATTTCGTGGGTTTGAATGTATGTTGTCTGGAGAGCGCGAAACGCACCAATAAGATCAGTACCGGTACTTCGATCAGGGGACCGATCACCGCGGCGAACGCGGCCTGTGAAGTGATCCCGAATACAGCAATCGCCACGGCAATGCCCAGTTCAAAATTATTTCCGGCGGCGGTAAAGGCCAGGGAAACAGATTTCGGATAATCGGTACCTGCTCTTTTTGACAGGAAAAACGCGGAGAAGAACATGATCGCGAAATAGATGGTGAGCGGCACCGCGATCAGCAGCACATCGCCCGGTATCTGTACGATCAGCTTTCCTTTAAGACTGAACATGACGAGGATGGTGAACAGTAACGCGATCAGGGTAACAGGACTGATGGCTGGCAGGTATCGATTATTGAACCAGTCTTCTCCTTTCCACCTGATCAGTATATAACGGGAGATCAATCCGGCCAGGAAGGGGATTCCCAGATAGATAAATACGCTTTGTGCCACATCGCCGATCGTAATATTTACTTCATAGCCTTTGAGACCGAGCAGGGGCGGGAGTTTGGTAATGAACACCCAGGCATAGAGACTATAGAACAGTACCTGGAAAATACTGTTGAACGCCACGAGTCCTGCGGCATAGAGCCGGTCGCCTCCGGCGAGATCATTCCACACGATCACCATCGCAATACAGCGGGCGATCCCGATCAGGATCAGCCCGGTCATGTAGCCGGGATGATCGCGGAGGAAAACAATGGCGAGCAGAAACATCAGCAGGGGACCCACGATCCAGTTCTGGATCAGCGAAAGCCCCAGTATTTTTTTATTGGCAAAAACTTTTGGTAATTCTTCATACTTCACTTTCGCCAGCGGGGGATACATCATCAGCACCAGCCCGATGGCAATCGGGATATTGGTGCTGCCCGATTGAAAGGAATTAATGAACCCTTCGGCCGAAGGAATGAAATAACCAATGGCCACCCCCACCCCCATGGCCAGAAAGATCCAGAGGGTGAGGTAGCGGTCGAGAAAGGAAAGCTTCTTTTGCATAAACAGGTTGGTTTTAAAATAAGGGGGAGTGTAAGTCCCCCTGTTTTTTCTTAGCAGCATCCGATGCCGCAGCAACCACCGTCACCGGGGTCGTTTTTGTGTTTGTTCATGGCTATACTATTTAAAGTGAAAAAAAACAAAAACATACGGGTCAACGAACTCATCAGTCACGCCCCAGCGCTTAACAACACCCGCTTCCCGGCGTACAACAAACCCCCGGCTTCTCCGCGTAAACTGTAACAGAGAAGATCCCGGTCTTACCTGATTTGAAGTCTTCCAGCTCTTTTGTACCAAGATAGTTGTTGAGTATATCATCCGGGATCACGATCGGTTTTTCTTTCTGTACCGTAATATTTTTAAAACCGTTCTTTTCGATCAGTCCCAGGTAATCCTCTTTCTGAATAGCACCGGCTACGCAGCCGGCATACATTTCTGCGTCTTTTTGGAGAGCTTCCGGTAATTCGCCTATAAGTACGACATCGGAGATGCTGAAGTGTCCGCCGGGTTTCAGCACCCGATAGATCTCACGGATCACGCCATCCTTGTTCGGGACAAGGTTCAACACACAATTACTCACGATCACATCCGCCACATTGGAGGTTACCGGCATTTTTTCAATATCTCCCTGGCGGAACTCCACATTGTTAAACCCTCTTTTTTCGGCATTGGTCCGCGCCTTATCGATCATGGCCGGGGTAAAATCAATACCGATCACTTTTCCAGTCTCCCCGGTTTCAGCACGGGCAATAAAACAGTCGTTTCCGGCTCCGCTGCCCAGGTCGATCACGGTATCACCGGCTTTTATCTTAGCAAACTGTGTTGGAAGACCACAGCCAAGTCCAAGGTCTGCCTCCGGGTTATAACCCTCCAGTCCGGTATAATCATCACTCATGATATTATAAACTTCGGTGGAGCAGCCGCCGGCCCCGCAGCAGGAAGACATATTGGTTTCTTTATCCTGCAGCGCGATCTCACTGTACTTCTGTCTTACAATTTCCTTGAGTTGTTCATCGGTTTGCATGATTATTTATTTTAAGATTATAAAAAGAGATCAAAAAATTTATACCCGTCCCGCCTTATGCGGGGTGTATACAGGCTGTTTAAGTCCCGTACAGGGCCAACGAAGAAGCACAGCGGCTGGCGAATCGAACGGCTAACAACAAGCTTTTTCATTCTTTACCTTCAAATGATTGAATAAGAAGTTGAATTCACTATTGAATTTTTCAAAAGATTTCCAATTGATACAATAGCAACTCCGGGCTCCTTCTATGGTTCCGTTGATCAGCCCTGCGTTGATCAGCTCCTTGAGGTGCTGTGAAACGGTGCTTTGTGCGAGGGGCAATACTTCTACAATTTCGCCGCAGACACATTCGTTTCGTTGTGCCAGTATTTTCAGGATCGCGATCCGGGCCGGATGGCTCATCGCTTTGGCAAAGGCCGCGAGATCCTGTTCTTTCTGGGTAAATTCTTCTTTTTTATGAAAAGCCATACTATGCGATTGATTTTTTAAAACTGCAAAAAAGGAAATGCTGAATGGTATTGAAGGGGGTCAGGTGATCGGTATGTATACATTTGATCTTTTCAAACCAGCGACGGATAATGGTACTCATACTTTCTTCGCTGTATTGTTTTACCGGGAGGCCGCTGCATTTTTCAGGACCATTCTCTGCAAATGTGCCAATCAGTAATTTACCACCCGGACTGATGGCGCTTTGTGAAATGCGGAGATAGGTTTCTACGTCCGTTTCTGTGGTCAGGAAATGGAAAGTGGCCCTGTCGTGCCAGAAATCATATAGTTGTTGGGGCTTGAATTCAGTAATATCAGACACAATCCATTTTACCAGGGCAGCTTTCGAACCCAACCTTTTTTTAGCGCGTGCAATAGCGGCTTCGGAAATATCCAATACGGAAATATCGGTGAATCCGGCCTCCAGCAGGTGATCCACCAGCAGACTGTCGCCTCCGCCTATGTCAATAACCGACGCACCGCGCGGTATGCCGAGTTCCTGAATGAAATTCAACGATACGGAAGGGTTGGGTTGGTACCAGCTCACTTCGTTCAGCTGTTTGGTACTGTATACTTTTTCCCAATGTGCTTTTTTGTCCATACGGTAAATGTATATCGCAAATATACGATTAATATTGAAACGGGCAAATTTTTTGTTCATCCTTCGATACGACGAAGCAATATTGTCACTTGCCCTGTTAAAATTGTTTGGCGTCTACTCAGGATGACAACAGCCTTTCGTTGCTTAAAAGGCTTCGTTGAAACGTTGTTTGAAACCATGAAATAGTATCTGCTTTTGTTCCTACGAAGCCGATTGTTGTTGTCATCCTGAGTAGACAGCCTCTTTAAATCCAGTACAGGGGTTTAGAAAATACACAGAGGCTGTCGTATCGAAGGGTGACGCAGCAATAAGGAAAGAAAAATCAATAAATCGCGGCCTTCGGCCGGTTAATCACGTACACGCTTTTTTGCCGGCCGCCGATATAGCGGAATCCGGAACCGTCGTAGTAGCCGTCTTCCTCCAGCATCATGCGGATCTCTTTTTTCCATTCGGGGATGAAGGTGGCGGCATTGAGTTCGATGGAATAGGCGGTATTATAATTCAGCGGAAAGTCGCCGCTGCCCGGAACCCCGCCTTGCTGATCCCACATACCAATGGTGGGTCCGGCCGCGTGGCCATGAAAGCCGAGCGGGTGGGTATAGATACTGGCTTTGATGCCTTCGCTTTTTGCCTGTGTCAGCGAAGCGGCCAGGATCTGATTGCCGGTACGGCCTTTTACAAAATTCGAGGTCAGGATATCCTGCAGCCGGTTTGCTTTTTCAAAGGCCTGGCGAAGCGCTGCCGGCAGTTCTTTTTCGCCGGGTTTTAATACATAAGCATGTTGTTGAATATCTGTGTTCAGCCGGAGATAGGTAATGCCGATATCCACATGCAGGAGGTCGCCGGGAACGATCACTTCATCCTTGGGCCGGTTGGAAAAACTACGCAGGTGTTCAAAACTGGTACTGTCACTGCGTTGTACGTCTACAGATGTATGGAACCAGGTTTCGAGCCCCATATCGCGGATCTTCTGCCGAAACCACCATACGAGATCGTCTGTAGTGGTGACACCGGGTGTGATCACTTTTTCTGAAAAACCTTCTTCAATGATCTGATGTGTCATGGACACCAGTTGCGGGTAGATGTGCATTTCACGTTCGGTGCGGGTCTCGAGCCAGTTTACGGCCAGTGTTTCTGAAGAAACCACCTTTGTTCTGAATACAGCCGGCAGTTTATCCATGAATTGCAGATAGTTTGTGTGGTCCAATCCATCTGCATGTCCGTAGTTCTTTGACATATTAACGGCGATCTGTTGCGGATTGCGTGAACGGATCAGATCGGCCAGCGCCTCCCACTGATCCGGGAAGCGTTGCATGTCCCAGGCCGCCTTGATATGTTCACCTACATTGTACCGGGCAATAGCGAGTTTTTCAAATTGCTTTTTTTCGGGGTTATTATAAAAAACAAGGATCGTGGTGCGGCGGGCCGAGAGCCATTCGGCAGGCAGCATGGTCTTCAGTACCGGATCCTCATTGTATTCGCGGCTGATCAGCACCCACATATCCACCTTGTTTTTTTCCATCAGTGATGGCAACAGGTTGTTCAGGCGATCGCCCATCAACTCGTCCACCACACGCGCCTGCTCCCGCAGGCTGAGTACCTGTGCGGATAATTGCATACTGAAAAATAAAAGGAAGGCGAAGAGGATCTTTTTGTACATACCGTCAATTTGATCCTAAAATAATAAAGAAAGATCAGGCGGCGGTTTTTTGTTTGCCCTTCTCCAATGCAATGATCGCCCCGCTGCCGATGATACAAAAGATACCGGCCCAGCTAATCCAGTCGGGGAAGGGGTCGTTCAGCAGCAGTCCGATAAAGACTGAATAAATAATATTGGCATAGCCGAATACCGAAACGATACCGGCCTTGTCGGCGCCATAGGAACGGGTAACAAAATACTGACCGAGTAAGGCGGAAACGCCCATCAGTAACATCCAGCCCCATTCGGCACCCTGCGGCTGACGGAAATCTATGATAAACAAACCATCGGCCTGAAAACCGAAGCCGTAGTGAAGCAGCATCGTAATGAGGGGAATGATAAAACCAGCCGACAGAAAGGAGAGAACGATGATCCGCGGATCGTAAAACTTTGCAAGGCGGTGCACGGTCATATAGGCAATCGCTGAGCTGATGCCTGAGATCAGTCCGGCCAGGTGATAATACCAGGGCAGGTGCATTACGGGTTTATAGATCAGCAGCATGCCGGCGAAGCCGAGGATGACGGCGAAGGCAACGCCGCGTCCATGGTGTTCGCCAAAAACGATCCAGGAAAATACAGCGATGAATAAAGTAGAGGTAAGGTTATAACTCATGGCCGTACCCAGCGGAATGTGCAGGATACAATACAATAAAGTATACAAGGCTGTGGCGCCCATACAACCACGGAATATCAGTCGCAACAGCTTACCTCCCTCCTGCACGGGCGGTTTGATAAAGAGACCGGGTAATAAAAACACCAACCCGATCAGGTTGCGGTAAAACACAAGTTGCCCGGCGGAGAAGGTTGATTTCAGGGCTTTGGCCGCGCCACCCATGACAGAAAACCCCAATGCTGCAAGCAGCATGAAGAAAATGCCTTTGTATCGGGAGTCGTTGAACATCAGAGCCTCACCAGTTTTTCTACCGCTCTTTCCAGCGTATCCTCATTTTTTGAAAAACAGAAGCGCAGCACTTTATCATCCTTCCCGTCCTGGTAAAACGCAGAAACGGGAATGGTGGCCACACCGGCTTCTTTTGTCAGCCGTATGGCAAAATCCTTGTCGGTTTCATCACTGATCCGGTTATATTTTGCGCAAATGAAATAACTGCCATGGCTGGTGAGCAGATCGAAGCGCGTAGATTGCATCAGACGGATGAACGAATCCCTTTTGGCTTGCATAAAGGAGGACAGCCTCAGGTACGCCTCCCTGTTTTTTAAAAAAGAAGCAAGCGCCACCTGTGTCGGTGTAAAGCAGCTGAAGCAGTTGAACTGATGCACTTTCCTGAACTCTTTCATCAGCGGGGCCGGAGCGATACAATAGCCCAGCTTCCAGCCGGTACAGTTGTATACTTTTCCGAAAGAGAAACAAACAAAACTCCGCTCGAGCAAATCGGGGTAGCGCAGCATACTCTGGTGCGGCAGTTCATCGAAGATCAGGTGCTCATACACTTCATCACTGATGATGAAGATGCCGGTGCCTGCCGTAACTGCCCGCAGGGCTTCAATATCTTTCTCTCCGATCACACTGCCGGTGGGATTGTGCGGGGAGTTAATGATGATCGCTTTTGTTTTTGGATTGATCGCTTTTTTCACTGCGTCCCAGTCAATATGATAATCGGGATAAACGAGCGGAATACGGATGGCCACCGCCCCGTTGATCTCAATATTCGGGATATAGCTGTCATAGGCCGGTTCAAATACGATCACCTCATCGCCGGGCCGAAGAATGGCCGTGAAAGCGGAATAGATCGCATACGTGCCACCGGGAGTGATCGTGATCCCTGTATCCGGATTTACGGAAGCGCCATAGAGAAAATGCGCTTTTTCCGCGATTGCTTCGCGGAGCGGCATCCAGCCCGGCATCGGGGCATATTGATTAAAATTATCTTTCATGGCTTTGTCCACCAGCCCGGTCAGTTCATGACTCATCGGAAAATCAGGAAAGCCCTGGCCCAGGTTCACAGCATTGTATTCGGTGGCCAGTCCGCTCATGACGGTAAAGATGGTGGTGCCTACATTGGGCAGCTTGGAATCGATTACGGGTATCATATAAACTAAACAAAGCCTCCCGTTTATGGAAAGCTTTGCTAAGTTCTGTAAATATTCCGGTTCGTCCTTATTTCACCGTGATCCGCGCAAAACGTAATTGTGTCTTAGCCAGTGCGTGCATCCGCCAGGAGGGAGAGATCACTTCGTTCTTCACCACATATGCGTGTCGTGGCATGAGGATGGTCTCCTCGTTGTTCGATCCGAGGAGCTTCCGGGTCATTTTACCGGTGGACAGGTCAATGGAGATTGCATAGACCGAGCTCTTCTTCCGGAAATTGCTGATCGTTTTCACCCTGCTGCCATATTCTGCATTTACGTTATTGCTGTTGTGGTCATTAAGCAGGATAACGAGGTTGTTGTTGTGGATCAGCCGGGAAAATGAAGAATAGAAAGGCATACCACCGGCCTGTGCAAAAAAGCTGCCCTGGTCCATACCAAAACTGATACCGGAGCCGGAACCGCTGCTGGTCCTGATCTCTTCCACCTGTGATTTCGGGATATCGTTTATCCACCGGATATTCCCGTCCTTATCGGCATTGATCACAAGGATATCCTTGTTGGTGAAATTATGCACATAATGCCACTGGGTACTCCACATTTTGGTGGCATTATTATAGGTCTGGGTGGTATAGCTATAATAAGAGTATTTTGAAATTTCACTGGCGATCACAATCGAATTATCGGCCGGGTTGATGTCCACCGATTTGATGATATAGCTGTTGGGAAAATCCACTTCCTCGTCATCGGCCTTTGCTTTATCCGCCGCCTTTTTATTGGCCTTGCTTTCGTCGTCATCATCGGAGGCGTCCTCAAAACTATTGCCCAGCATACCCGCATTGATCTCTTTGAAGGAACTCAGGGTCAGTATTCCTTCCACCGGGTTGAGTTTGTTGATATAAAAACCATTGAGTTCGGTTTTTTTTGCACCCTGACTGAAAAAGCCGGCCAGCAGCATTTCCCCGGTGGGTTGTTCGATCAGCTTGCCGCTGATGATATAACGATCGGCTGCATCCACCACCACGTCTTTCTCCTTTTTGCCCTTGTTGTTATAGATCGTCAGGACATATTGTTTAAAGATCAGTTTCTTCCTTTTTCGTTTACCGAATTCCACTTCTTCAAATTCGCGACCCAGCACCACGATCTTCTTATCGGTAGTAAACTTCACATCCTCCAGCTGGTAAAGACCGGGATTGAAGGACATGTTGATGATCGCGCTTTCCTTTCGTTTCAGGGTTTTGTCGAGCACGCTCACTGCCAGTGATACACGATCCTTATTGGAAATATTACTTACCATCAGGAAGGCCTTACCGTTCTGGATGGAGCTCATTTTCATTTCATAATCGTCGCGTTTGCTTTCAAGTGCAAAACGGCCCAATTCCTGAAAATCGCCAGGCAGGTCACCGGAGCTTTTATCTACTTTGGAACCCAGCACCACAAACTCCCGCTCTTTTTTATCATAGTCGGTGGCAAACATGAAGAGATCATCCTCCAGCGGCTGAAAACTGTGAAAATCGAGACCCTTTAGTTCTCTTTTATATTCTTTGTCGAACACTTCGCCGAAGTTCTTATCAAGTTTGATCAGTTTATAGGCATTGCCATAGGTGGCGCCGATCACAAAATAAGACTTCAGTTTCACGCGCTGTTCGGTAACATACAGACCGCTGTTATCCGCGGTAATGATATCGAGGTCGGTGGTGCCTTTCTTCAGTTTCATCTCTTCACCCCAGGTGAGTTTATAGGTTTGGGCGAAACCGGAATAAGATCCATACAGGAGGCAGGCAAGGAGCACAATTTTTTTCATACTAACGGTTTGGGGCTGCAAAATAGGAAAGTTTTTGGCTGATCAGTTTGACTATGCTTTTATCGTAGAGCGAGGAGATATTTTTATGCCCCTGTTAACATAGATTCCTCCTTCGTCGGAATCAAAGTAGTGGTGCGTGGGAGTTGCGCCTTCCCTCGCTACGCTTCGGGATGACAACTGTTCTTAGAACACAGGTTGAGCCCTCCTTCGCTACGCTTCGGGATGACAACTGTTCTTAGAACACAGGTTGCGCCTTCCTTCGCTACGCTTCGGGATGACAAGTGTTCTTAGCATATTAGTTGCCCCTTCCTTAGTAAAATATAGTATTGATAATCGTGTTAAGAAAACTTGTCACCCCGACGAAGGAGGGGTAAATGAAGCGATCAAAGAAAAGGACACCGATTCCGACGAAGGAGGAATCTTGAATTTTAAAAAGCCCTTCAAAAAAAATCATCAGCGGCGACGACAAGGTTTAGAATCTGATTTTCCCTATAAATTTATTCCAACAAAAAACCTTATCAAATATGAACAACAAAAATTTTTATGTTTACATCTTGACCAACCCGCAACGGAAATTGATTTATACCGGTGTGACAAATAACCTGGCCTTAAGAATCATACAGCATTGGAAAAGCAGGGGAATGTCACAAAGTTTTGCCGGAAGGTATTATTGCTATAACCTGATTTACTTTGAAGAATTCAAGTATATCAACAATGCCATTGCCAGAGAAAAAGAGATCAAGGGTTGGAGAAGAGAAAAGAAGTTAGCGCTTATTAAATTGAAGAATCCGCAATGGGAGTTTTTGAATTCATTTGTTTGTGGAACATGGCCACCCCTGCAGAACCAGATTCCTCCTTCGTCGGAATCGAAGTAGTGGCGAGTGGTGTTTGTGCTTTCCCTCGCTACACGTCGGGATGACAAGGGTTTTTAGAAGAACTGTCACGGCGCATGAAGAAACCCCGTCATTTCCTCAGAACCAGATTCCTCCTTTCGTCGGAATCGAAGTAGTGGCGAGTGGTGTTTGCGCTTTCCCTCGCTACGCTTCGGGATGACAACTGTTCTTCGAACACAGGTTGAGCATTCCTTCGCTACGCGTCGGGATGACAAGGGTTTTTAGAAGAACTGTCACCCCGACGAAGGAGGAATCTATATCATCGGCAAAAAAGAAGACGGCTCACTTCTTCTTTGCCTTAAAAGCAACAAGCGTATACGAATGATCGATCCACTCTTTTAACAAAGCGTTAGACACCGAACCATCCACGACCACGGTATTCCAGTGCTTTTTGTTCATATGAAATCCCGGTAATACACAGGAATATTCATCGCGTAACTCAATCGCTTTATCCGGATCGCATTTTACATTGAAGCGGAGGTCTTCCGAATCCAGTCCGACCAGCAGGAAAACTTTACCGTTTACTTTATATACGAGTGTATCCGGACCAAAGGGAAGGGTTTCCTCGGCTCCGGGTTTGGAGAGGCAATAATCGCGCAGGGTTTCAATATTCATGATTGTTGAGGACTAAGGTGAATTTTCGGAAGGGGCCCGGGCCGGATCTGTATCATAATGAGGGCCGGCATTTTCAGCGACGACCCCCTGTCCGTTTATTTATCAGTAATAATTGCCGTTGCCTCGATCTCGATCAGGTAGTCCGGATCGATGAGGCCTTTTATTTCGATCATGGAGGTGCAGGGTTTGATGGTACTGAAAAATTCACCATGGGCCCGGCCATATTCCTCCCAGCGGGAGATATCGGTGACAAACATCCGGGTGCGTACCACATCGGACAGCGAGGCGCCGGCCCGTTTTAATACCCCTTCTATTTTTTCAATAATAAAGCGGGTTTGTGCATAAGCATCATTTTTTCCCACCAGTTCATTGTTGGCATCCACCGCCACGGTGCCGGTCACTTCGATCGTATTTCCGATCCTCACTGCGCGGCTGTAACCCACAATGTCTTCCCATTTGGCGCCGGATGAGTAATTGATTCGTTCCATGGTTATTTGATTTCAATATTATATTCCGGTATCAGGCTCTCGCCGCCCATGCGCAACAGCACCTGGGCTACGGTCACCACATCCTTCTGACAATACGTAATGATCCGGGACAGGTTCTTTTCTTTCCAATACACTTCCCAGACCATGCTTCCGTCGATATCATCTTTGGGCGTCGGAATACCAAGGGTATGTGCTAACAGGTTGAGGGAGGTATAACTTTTAAAATCCCCGAATTTCCAAAGCTCCATGGTATCGAGGTGCGGGATCTCCCAGGGTTTCTTACCGGCCATATTCAGCAAGGATGGGATCGCGAGGTTATTGATGATCATGCGGCGGCAGAGATACGGGAAGTCGAACTCTTTTCCGTTATGCGCACAGAGGTGACGACTGCCGGTGGCCGACCATTTTTTCAGCATATCAATAAAACCGGTCAGCAGTTGTTTCTCATCATCTCCTGCAAAAGATTTCAGGATGATCTTTTTGTCCACGCCGCTCCCCTGCAGAAAACCACAGCTGATACAGACGATCTTTCCAAACTCTGCATAGATGCCTGCACGTGGGTAAATGGTTGAGGCGGTCTCATCTTCTTTGTTGCGGATCAGGTGCTGAGCCTTCAGCTCCCACAGTTTTTTCCACTCTTCCGGCAATCCGTCAAAGGAGGGCTCCTGCGGAACGGTTTCGATATCAAGGAAGAGGGTATTGAGGTAAGGGAACATGGGGAAGGTTTAGGTGATTGGGTTTAGTCGTTTGTTGTTTAGCGGAACATCCCGGGGATCGTTCAAACAACGAAAAAATTCTCCAGGATACTAAGATAAAAAAACCCCGGCTTTAACCGGGGTGTATTTAATCAGAAATCCTTTTTTTTACAGATACTTATCCCCCATATTCCGCTTCACTTCTGCTACATATTCCTTGATCTCCTGTTCTTTTTCTTTTTTACAGATCAGTAATACGTCTTTGGTGTCTACCAGGATATAGTCGTTCAAACCCTGTAACACGACGAGCTTTTCATCCGGTACGTGGACCATGCAGTTCTTGGCGTCCATCACCATCACTTTCTTGCCGTTCACCGCATTACCGAAATAATCTTTTTCCATGTTTTCCCAGGCGCTGTGCCAGGTACCGAGATCGCTCCAGGTAAAGCCGGCTGGGATCACAAATACGTTTTCGGCTTTTTCCATCACCCCGAAGTCGATGGAGATATTGGTGCATTGCGGGTAGATGCGATCCACCGCTTCTTTTTCTGCACCGGTATTGAAACTTTCTTTTTCAGCCGCGAATACATCATACACCTCCGGCAGGTGTTTTTCAAAAGCAGTAAGGATATTTTTTATTTTCCAGGTAAAGATGCCTGCATTCCAGAGAAAATCTCCGCTGGCGATAAAGGCTTTGGCTATTTCCTGGTTTGGTTTTTCAGTAAAGGTTTTAACCTGATAAATTTCCGGGGCTGCTTCTTTGGTCTCATATTGAATATAGCCATAGCCGGTGTTCGGATAGGTAGGTTTGATACCGATCGTTACGAGGGCATCGACGCTGCCTACAAACTCCAGCGCTTTCAGTGCTGTTTTGGCAAACTCATCTTTTTCCATGATCAGGTGATCGGCGGGAGCCGCCATCATCAATGCTTCCGGATCTTTCTGGTAGAGTTTGAACGCGATATAAGCAATACAGGCCGCGGTATTTTTCCGCGAAGGCTCAGCAATGATATTTTCTTTGGGCATAACCGGCAGCTGGTCTTCCACAATGCCGACATACTCCTCTGAAGTCACCACGTAAATATTTTCTTTCGGAACAAAATGCGCATACCGTTCAAAGGTTTGCTGGATGAGGGTCTTACCTGTTCCGAGAATATCCAGGAATTGCTTTGGAAAGTTGGTACGGCTCATTGGCCAGAAGCGGCTTCCGATTCCTCCGGCCATAATGGCTACATAATGGTGCTTGTTCATGTTATAAGTTTAGCTTTCTCTTCTCTCTTTTTAACCGCGGAGAACGCGGTGAGTGCAGAGAACAACAAATATCCCGGCAAAGCCCTCCTTCTCGCTTCTCGCCTCTCGCTTACTATATCAGTCCTTCTCTTATTAAATCGTGCAAATGTATGATTCCCTCATATTTTCTTCCGTTAGTGACGGCCAGCTGCGATATTTCATTTTTACGTAACACGTCGAGGGCACTGATGGCCAGTTCTTCGGAGCTGATGGTCTTGGGATTGCGGGTCATGATATCACCGGCCTTTACTTGTTCAATATCACTGTTCTTTTCGAGCATCCGGCGCAGGTCGCCATCGGTAATGATGCCCAGCAGGCTTCCGTCTTCTTCCACTACCGCGGTGATACCCAGGCGTTTGGCCGTCATTTCCACAATTACTTCTTTGAGCGACTGCCGGGCCAGTACCTGAGGCTTTTCGTTGTCGGCATAGAGATCCGATACCCGCAGGTACAGCTTTTTGCCCAGGGAACCTCCCGGGTGGAATTTGGCAAAGTCGTTGGACTGGAATCCATTCAGTTCCATCAGGCAGATGGCCAGGGCGTCGCCCATAACGAGCTGGGCCGTGGTGGAACTGGTGGGAGCCAGGTTATTGGGACAGGCCTCCTGTTCTACACTGGTATTCAACACAATAGAAGCATTCCGGGCCAGGTAGGAGTCGGTATTACCCACCATGGCGATCAGGGGGTTGCCGAAATTGCGGAGCAGGGGGATCAGGACCTTGATTTCGGGACTCTCCCCGCTTTTGCTGATCACCATCACCACATCGTTTTGCTGTACCATGCCCAGATCGCCATGGATGGCGT
The DNA here is from genome assembly GCA_943370345.1 of Chitinophaga pinensis. Lineage (GTDB taxonomy): Bacteria > Bacteroidota > Bacteroidia > Chitinophagales > Chitinophagaceae > JJ008. The sequence continues at coordinate 23,355 of CALRQQ020000002.1, read as the reverse complement.
CGGCGGCATGCATAAATATGGAGGGAGTGCCGGTGGAATTGAAAGTGGCCACGATCTTATGGGCGATGATGGCACTTTTGCCGATGCCGCTGATCACGACACGGCCTTTTCCGGAAAAAATGGCGTTTACCGCTTTTTCGAAATCTTCATTGATAAAGGGAGCCAGTCCGGCTACCGCACGGGCCTCTAACTCAATGGTTTTTAAGGCAACTTCTTTAATTGACGCCATAATAATGCGGCAAAATTATAAATTATTAAGGGGAAAGCGGGTTTTGTGTTATTGGTCCGTCTATTTTAACAATAATGGCCACCCCGGACGATCAAAGATTCGTAAATTCGCCGTCCTTTATTTGGGGGATCGGATAGTGCGAGATTGATACTCACAGGATTCAAAAATCATCCAACGGCTGCCCGGCCAGGTATTACCAGCAACACCCCAGTATAAATGCTTAGGAGCGGAAAAAAATTGCGGTTGGACAAAACCGTTCAGGTAAAATTGATTACCTTAAAGAGCCAGCATTGAACTCAATGCCCTTGTCCGGAAGGACACTCCTATGATGAAAAACTAGAGAAATGGGAACTATTGTAAAGAAAGCGGCTGCAAAAAAGACCGCGAAATCGAAAGAAAAGGCCCCCGCTAAAAAGGACCGCTTTGATCTGCATAAAGCACTTCAGGAGTATTTCGGTTTTGATAAATTCAAAGGAACACAGGAGAAAGCCATTGAATCCCTCATGGCCGGCCGTGATACATTTGTGATCATGCCCACCGGCGGAGGAAAGAGCCTTTGTTACCAGTTACCGGCCATGGTGCTCGATGGCGTGGCCATTATTGTATCCCCACTGATCGCCCTGATGAAGAACCAGGTGGACCTGGTCCGCGGCTATAGCAGCAATGATGAAGTGGCGCATTTTCTGAACTCCACCCTCACCAAGAAAGAGATCAAGGAAGTACACGACGACCTGCTTGCCGGGAAGACCAAGATGCTGTATGTGGCACCCGAGACCCTCACCAAGCAGGAGAACCTCGAATTCTTTTCTGACCTGAACGTATCCTTTTTCGCCGTCGATGAAGCCCACTGTATCTCTGAGTGGGGACATGATTTCCGTCCGGAATACCGCCGGCTCCGGGAGATGATGATCCAGATAAATCCCGATGTACCCGTGGTTGCCCTGACCGCGACGGCCACGCCTAAAGTGCAGAGTGATATTGTGAAGAACCTGGATCTCCGCGAACCCAATATTTTTATCTCTTCCTTTAACCGCTCCAACCTCTACTATGAGGTACTGCCCAAGATCAAGAAGGCGCAGACCGATGAGAATATCGTGCGCTTTATCAAGAGCATGAAGAACAAGAGCGGGATCATTTATACGCTCAACCGTAAGACAACCGAAGAGCTCGCCGATATTTTAATGGCCAATGGCATCAAGGCGGTGGCGTATCATGCCGGACTCGACAGTAAACTCAGGGCCGAACGCCAGGATCTGTTCCTGGGCGAGGATGTACAGGTGATCTGTGCCACGATCGCCTTTGGCATGGGGATCGATAAACCCGATATCCGTTTTGTGATCCATTATAATATTCCCAAGAGTATTGAGAACTATTACCAGGAGACCGGTCGTGCCGGCCGTGATGGGCTTGAGGGAAAATGTGTGTTGTATTATTCGCATAAGGATGTAAGTAAGCTGGAACACCTGATGCGTGACAAGCCGCTGAGCGAACGTGAGGTAGGCGCACAACTGATCAATGAAACCGTTGCCTTTGCAGAAACGGGTGTATGCCGGCGCAAGATCCTGATGAGTTATTTCGGGGAGGAGTATGAACAGGAGAATTGCGGCCAATGTGATAACTGTAAACATCCGAAAGAGCGGATCGAAGCGAAGGACGAAGTGGTGATCGTATTAAAAGCCATCAAGGCGCTGGATGAGCGGTTTGCCACGGATTATGTGGTACAGATCATCAGCGGAAAACTTACGCCCCAGATCCAGATGTTCCGCCACGACGGGCTCGATGCCTTTGCCAGCGGAAACGACAAGGATGCGCATTTCTGGAATTCACTGATCCGACAGATGATCCTTGAAGGGTTGCTGACCAAAGATATTGAAGAGTACGGGGTGCTGAAATTCACGAAGAAGGCCGAGGTCTTTATGAAAAAGCCGAAGTCGTTCAAGATCGTGCTCAATAATCTTTACGATGATGCCAATGCCGACGATGAGGAGGCCATCGAAGCCAGTACCGGTGCCGCCACGGATGAGAAACTGTTTGAGATGCTGAAAGAAATGCGGCAGAAAGAAGCGAAGAAAAAAAGCCTCCCACCCTTTGTGATCTTCCTTGAATCTTCCCTGCAGGATATGGCCACGTTCTATCCCATTACGCTCGAAGGACTGGAAAAATGCCAGGGGGTGAGTAAGGGCAAGGCCTTGAAATACGGAAAGCCCTTTGTGGAACTGATCAAAAACTATGTGGACGAGAACAATATTGAACGGCCGGATGATTTTGTGATGAAGAGCGTGGTCAATAAGAGCGGCAATAAAGTCTATATTATTCAGAATACCGATAAGAAGGTTTCGCTTGAAACCATTGCCAAAAATAAAGGCTGGCGCATGGATGAAATGCTGGAGGAGATGGAGACCATTGCCGCCAGTGGTACAAAACTCAATCTTACGTACGCCATTGATGAAATGCTGGACGAAGACGACCAGGATGAGATCATTGAGTATTTCAAGAGTTGTGAAACCTCGTCATTACAAGTGGCGCAGGAAGAACTGAGTGAGTATAATTTTAACTGGGAGCAACTGAAGATCATGCGGATCAAGTTTTTGAGTGAGTATGGGATGTAAGGCTTCGATACGCTGTTGATGCGTTTTCTTCATCCTTAAAAGCCTGTTTGCGGCTATTCAACCAGCTCCATTTTAAGACACGCTTACCCCCTTATACTATTCCATGATGTTCTTATATAATTATATACTCGGGAACGATTGCGTAAAAAAAAATCAGTCGCTGAAAAGACATGTACTAAATTGTATAAGAATTAATAAGCAAGTTTTGCTGCCTGAACCAAACCAGATTGCGGTTTTTTATGTTTTCTTCCTTGCCATATTACAGCGACCAGGATCTCCTGCCGGGCATTGCGTCGGGTAATGCGGACTTTTTCCGGATTTTTTTTTCAAGGTATTATCATAAGGTATTTGCTTTTTCCCTGAAAGTGACCCGTTCGGTTTACCGGGCCGAGGAAATCAGCCAGGAAGTCTTTTTAAAAGTCTGGGTGAACCGGGAGCAGATGACCGGTATTGAAAACCCGGAAGCCTGGATTATAACGATAACCCGGAACCTTTGCTTCAACCAGCTGAAGAAACTGGCTGCGGAAAAAAGCATGGAAGCATTACTAGTGGAAAAACAAGGCAGCCAGTCCATCTCCATTCATCAACAGATAGAAGACCGTGATTTGCTGATAAAACTCCGGCAGGCTTCAGCCCAGTTAACGCCCCGTCAGCAATTGATTTACCGGTTAAGTAAAGAAAAGGGGCTCCGGAAAAAGGAAATTGCCGATACATTAAATATTTCTGAAAATACAGTCAGGGTCCATCTGACCAACGCGTTACGCAAGATCAGGCAGTTAATGGAGCGTTATGCCACCGCCGGAATCTTCGCGATCTGCTTCTTCAAAAAATTTTTCTGAAAAAGACTAGTCTCTTTTTAGTCGCCGGTTGTCTTCTCTTTATACGGAGGTGTTTTTCAGCCCCGGTACCATATGCCTACAGAACGATTGCACCAACTAATCAACCGCTATTTATCGCGGCAGGCTTCTGCTTCAGAAGAGCGGGAATTATATGACCTGATCCATGCAGGAACATATGATGAAGAGATAAAAGACCTGCTAAAAGATAACTGGGAAACGCTCAGCCAGGGTGTTCCCCCCGATGAAGAACGTGCTGACCGCATGCTTCGTTTTATTTTAGACCAGCGGGAAGCAACCCCGTTGATACCCTGGTATAAAACGGTTATTTTCCGCCGCATCTCCGCCGCCGCCGTAATTATTTCCCTCTTATTTGTTTCTGTATTTTATATTTTCTCCCGCAATACGAACAAGGACTCTGCTATAGCAAAAGCCCGTACGGGCAGCAGCCAGTCATCGGATATTGCACCCGGACGCAATGGTGCCATCCTGCGTTTGTCTGACGGTTCTACCATTGTACTTGACAGTGCCCATGACGGGGTGATCTCTTTGCAAGGCAGTGCAGTAGCCAGTAAAGAGGGCATGCAACTCAGTTATGCCAATGACGGTAAAGCAACGGGGACCCCGATCTATAATACCATTGAAACACCCAGGGGCCGGCAATTTCAGTTAACACTCGAAGACGGTACTAAAGTCTGGCTGAATGCCCTTTCTTCCATTCGCTTTCCTGTAGTCTTTCACGGAACAGACCGGCCGGTTGAAATCTCAGGTGAGGTATATTTTGAAGTAGCGAAGAATAAGGCAAAGCCATTTATTGTTCATGCCGGAGGCACAGAGATCAAGGTCCTGGGAACTCACTTTAATGTGAATGCGTACAGCGACGGGAATGCTATCAGGACCACCCTGGTAGAGGGAAGTGTGAGGGTCAGTAAAGACAGAACATCCGGGATTTTAAAACCCGGTCAGCAGGCACAGCTTTATGGAACCGGAAAACTCAATATTCAGGAGCATGCCGATTTAGAGGAAGCACTTGCCTGGAAGAACGGACGCATCGCGTTTACCAATGCCGGTATCGAGGATATTATGCGGCAGGTCAGTAAATGGTATGATGTGGAAGTGATCTATGAGGGTAAGATGACAAAGCGGACGTTTACCGCAGATATTTCCAGAAATACGAATCTTTCTGAGTTTTTGAAAGTACTGGAACTGAGTAATATTCATTTCAGTATTGAAGGAAAAAAACTGATCGTTAAGCCCTGATCAACCCGGACAGCCAGGTTGAAAATTTTGTGAAGAAGGTTAGCTTGAAAAAACCGCCCCGGTTGCAGCCGGAGCGGAGAACATTCAGGTTAACCCAGTAATACACCTGTTAGGATCATTTATTGTTTAACCCAAACAAACCAAAAGTATGAAATTGTTTGCTTCTGTATTGCCCCGGCATCGCAGTTTCCGGGGACTCACCAAAATTCTTCGGATTATGAAACTGACTGCAATTATTCTACTGGCTTTCAGCTTACAGGTAAGCGCCAGGATTGACGCTCAGAATGTTAGTTTGTCCGAAAGGAACATCTCTCTTCAGCAGGTCTTTAAGTCCATCAAGCGGCAAACCGGCTATGATTTCTGGTATGAAAACAACCTGCTGGACAAGGGTCAGAAAATCACCATTTTTGTCAGCAAAAAGCCCTTACCGGAAGTGCTGGACCTGTGCTTTAAGGATCAACCTTTTACCTGGTCGATCGTCGGAAAAATTATTGTCGTTAAAGAAAAAGCCCCGGTGCATATTGCCGTTACGGCCCCCGCACCGGCGCCATTGCCTCCGCCACCTGTTGATGTCAGGGGACGCGTGGTCAACGAAAAAGGCGAACCCGTGGCTTCCGCCTCTGTCACTATTAAAGGAACCAATAAGGGTGTGGTAACCGGAGCGAACGGAGAGTTTGCCATTGCTGTTCCCGAGGGAAATAAAACATTAGTTATATCATCTGTTGGTTACCAGGATCAGGATGTAAATGTTGGAAGCGGCGGTTTTCTTACCGTCACCCTTATTCAGAAAGCCGTCATCGCCGAAGAAGTGGTAGTGGTTGGTTATGGCACACAGCGTCAGAAAGATCTGACCGGTGCGGTTTCCGTGGTTAGCAATAAAGATTTTAATCAGGGAATGGTGATGAGTGCCCAGCAAAGCATCCAGGGTAAATTATCCGGGGTGAATATTTCCCAGAACAGTGGTAAACCCGGTGGTTCCAATACTGTACGGGTCCGTGGAGGTACTTCACTTACTTCTTCCAATGATCCTCTTTATGTCATTGACGGGGTTCCGATTTCCAATAGTGCCGGTGTTGGCCAGGCCAATATCAATAACTATGGCATCGATATATTTGACCAGGAACCCACCAACCCTTTAATGACGCTGAATCCGGATGATATCGAATCAATCACCGTCTTGAAAGATGCGTCCGCCACAGCTATTTATGGTGCCCGTGCTGCAAACGGGGTGATTGTTATCACGACTAAAAAAGGTTCTTCCGGATCGTCTAAAGTAACGATCGGATCCTCTGTCGCTTTTTCTAAAATAGCCAGTACCCTGGATGTACTTTCTGCAAGTGAATACCGGAAAGCGGTAGCTTCCTTCAGTCTGCCTATTGATGATAAAGGCGCCAATACAGACTGGCAGGATAAGATCTACAGAACCGGTGTAACACAGGACCACCATTTTGCCATGTCGGGTGGTAATAACAAAACCTCTTACCGGGCCTCTCTTGGTTATGGTAAACAACAAGGGGTAATGCTGGCTTCCGATCTGTCACGTACCAACGCCAGGATCAATATCAATCACTCAGCGCTGAATGACCGGTTAACCTTTGACCTGCGACTCAACTATGGTCAGACCTTTACCAAACAGGCGCCGGTTTCCAATACAGTCGGTAGTGAATTCGGTACCAGCATGAACTATGAATCGCTGGTATTTAATCCCACGTATCCCGTGTATGATGCCAATGGTAAATATTACCATGTAGCCCCCTACCGGGTTAACCCTGTATCTTATTCCAATGAGATCCTGGACCAACTGAACAATGATCGTTTCCTGGGTAATATGTCCACCACGCTCAAACTCCTGAATCCCCTCAGTGTGAACCTGAACCTAGGGTATACCAAACAGAATATCGGCCGTAATTCTTTTATCAGTAAAAACAACCTGCTTGGATTAGGTACCAACGGGTATGCCAGTGTACAGAAACTGGAAGATTACAGTAAACTGATGGAGCTGACGTTCCGGTTTAAAAAACAGTTTGGTGTGCATGGTGTTGAAGCCATTGCGGGTTATTCCTGGCAGTACTTTGTAAATGAAGGTGACCGCACCACGGCCACCGGATTCTTGTCTGATGAATTTAAATGGTACAGCCTGCAGGCTGCCAGTTCCATCACTGCCGTAAATACCTTTAAAGGAACCAATAAACTGATTTCTTTTTACAGCAGGGCCAATTATAATTTCAATGACCGCATACTGGCCACCGCCACTATTCGCCGGGATGGTTCCAGCCGTTTTGGTTCCGGTAATAAATGGGGTATGTTTCCTTCAGGCTCACTGGCCTGGCGTATTTCCAAGGAAAAATTCTTCCAGGTTAAACCAGTATCCGATCTGAAACTGCGTGTGAGCTATGGCGTTACCGGTAACCAGGAAATTGGTAACCTGAACTCCATCTCCACTTTAGGTGCTACCAGCACCGGGTATATTGTAGGTGGTACCCGTATTACCACCGTACTGCCCCAGCAGTATGCGAACCCGAATTTGAAATGGGAACAAACCTCCCAGTTTGATGCCGGACTGGATTACAGTCTCTTCGAAGGAAGAATCCGTGGTTCTTTTGACTATTATGTAAAAAAGACCACAGACCTCCTGCTGCGTATCCCTGTACCTTCCCCTACTGCCGTCAGCACTCAGTTGGCCAATGTGGGCAGCGTACAGAATAAAGGACTGGAAATTGAAATCGCTGCAAAAGTGATCGACAAAACCGCTTTCAAATGGGAGTCTTCCTTCAACATCAGCTTCAATAAGAACAAAGTGCTGAGCCTGTCGAATGAACAGTTCAGTGGTAATAATATCCAGATGGCCCCCTTACAGGGTACGGTCTCCCTTGGAAAATTTGCCCAGTTGATCCTGCCTGGTCAGCCCCTTGGTACTTTCTGGGGACCCCGCTTTACTGGTATCAGTGCCGGAAAGGAAACGTTTGTTCCCGGTGCAGACACTATTATTGGGTCTGCTCAACCTAAATACATTTTTGGATTCAACAATACATTCCGGTACAACCAGTGGTCACTCAACTTCCTGTTCCGCGGCTCTATCGGTAATGATGTGTTTAATCTGACTGCCGCCAACATGAGCTACCTGAGCAACCTGCCCGGTAAAAACGTGCTGAGTGCTGCATTGGCCAGCGGACTGGCCCGTGATGCGGCCAAAACGTTCTCTTCCCGTTGGATTGAAGACGGCAGTTTTGTAAGGCTGGATAATGTTACACTCAGTTATAACGTAGACATTAAGAAGACCTTTATTACCGGGATGAACATATTTGTTTCCGGTCAGAATCTTCTGTTGTTTACCGGGTACTCTGGTCTGGATCCCGAAGTGAATGCGGAAGTATCCCGTACCGGTATGGCACCGTTAGGTATCGATTACCTCGGTTATCCCCGGTCTAAGACGATCAGTGCCGGTTTTAATATGTCATTCTAATCACTATTCTAAACTTATTATTATATGAACCTGAAGTTTAAATTACCGATAACCGGTTTGCTGCTGGCCACGCTGCTGACCGCCTGTACCAAACTGGATGAAGAAAAATTCGGCAGCCTTGCCCCTGATAATTATTACCAGGGAGAAAAAGAAGCCCTTTCCTCTGTAGTAGGTGTTTACCAATTGCTTTCCTACAATGTGGATATTGGCGACCCCTGGCGGATGAAGGAATTCAGCACCGATGAGTTTATTGTTCCGGGAAGAGCCAGCGGTGGCTGGTACGACCAGGGCAATATCGATCTGACCAAACACGTGCAGAATGCCACCAACAATACTATTGCCAGGGCGTGGACCCAGATATTCCAGGAAATCGGAACCGCTAATGCGGTACTCGAAAGTCTGGAAGCCTCACCCAACAAAGACAACCTCAAGGCGCTGATTGCCGAGACCAGAGCGCTGCGGGCCTATGGTTATTTCTTTGCGATGGATAACTGGGGTAATGTACCCCTGGTAACTGTAGCCAGGATTGATCCAAAGAATCTTCCAGCCACTACAGCCAGAAAAGATGTGTATGCATTTATTGAAACAGAAATGCTGGCCGCCGCTACGGATCTGCCTTCAGCAACCACGGTTACACGTGCTACCTATTATCCAAGGCTTACCAAGGAATCTGTTTATACCGCACTGGCCTACATGTACCTGAATGCAGAAGTGTATACCGGCACGGCCCAATGGCAGAAAGTGATTGATATGTGTAATAATGTGATCAACACCAACGCCTTCAGTCTGGCCACGAACATGATGGATAATTATTCTTCTCCCACGCAGGCTGCCTGTACGGAAATTATCACCGCGTTTACAAAAGATGCCACCCAGAATGCGGGGAATAACCAGTTTATCCTGTATACCCAGAACGGGCTTGATCAAAAGAAATACAATTTACCCTTTGGACCGGCCAATGGTTACAGCACCACCCAGGCCGCGCTGAATAGATATGAGACCCAGGATACGCGCCGTAAATTCATTGAGTATGGTCCGCAGTTTTACCTGGATGGTGTAACACCGCTCAATTATCCCAATGGCAATCAGCTGGTGCTGATACCGGTTCAGGATATTGTAGCTGCCCAGGATAATGAAGGGTATAAAGTACTCAAGTATACGCCCATTGGTGCCAAGTGGTCCAGCTTCAATGCGGACAACGACCTGATCCTGGAGCGATATTCCAATGTACTGCTGATGAAAGCGGAAGCGCTGTTCAGAATGAGCAACGCAACGGCTGCCTTACCACTGATAAACCAGGTAAGAGCCAGAAGCAATGCCAGTGCATTATCAACCTTAACCTTACAGGATATTGAGAATGAAAGAGCCCGGGAATTTTTATGGGAGGGTTGCCGCAGAACAGATATGATCCGTTTTGGTGATTATTTTACCGGCACCTGGCCCTTTAAAACCATCCAGTCAGAATCATTCCGCAAATTATACCCGATTCCTCAGGCACAGATTATTGCTAATCCTAAGCTGACCCAGAATCCCGGTTATTGATTTCAGTTAAGCAGAAAGCAAGCATAAGCAGCAATTTGGCAGTAAAACGGGGCTGTGTCTACGCCCCGTTTTTTTCTTTTAATAATACAAACAGCATTCTATGAACTCTATACTATACCGGGGCGTATCATTATTTATTGTGACATTATTCAGCATAACGGCTGTAAGGGCACAATACCCCCCGATTCCCATTGACAGCAGCTATAATGTAGCCAAAGTGTACAAGCAGATTCATACAGATTTTCCTTATGCGGTACCGGCAAAGGATAGTGTGCCTGCCGGTGTCATTGCGCACCGCAATATTATTTACACCACATTGGCCGAAACGCCCTTTGGAAAAAGAGAGCTGCACCTTGATGTGTTTCGTCCTGCGGCAAAAGGCTTACGCCCTGCACTGGTCATGATCCATGGCGGAGGCTGGCGTTCCGGTACCCGCAGTATGGAAGTACCGATGGCGCAAATGCTGGCAGCAAAAGGATTTGTTGCCATACCCGTAGAGTACCAGTTATCATTGGAAGCAAAATACCCCGCGGCGGTGCATAATATCAAGTCAGCTATCCGCTGGGTAAAACTGCATGCGGCTGAATATGGTATTGACAGCAACCGGATTGCCATATCCGGCACTTCGGCGGGCGGACAATTGGCTGCACTTGTAGGAATGACCAATGGAGTGGCTATGTTTGAAGGCAACCAGGGCAATAGCGGGGCCAGCAGCCATGTGAAAGCCATTGTGGATATAGACGGCGTGTTGGATTTTTTATCCCCGACTTCACTGAACCTGGAGCGCAAACCCAATTCACCTGATATAGAATGGCTGGGTGGATCTTTTGCCGAAAAGCCACTTACCTGGAAGGAAGCCTCTTCGATCTTCTGGGCAAAAAAAGAAACAGCCGTTCCGGTTTTGTTCATCAACAGCGGCTATTCCCGGTTTCATTCCGGACAGGATGAACTTATCGGGATGATGAAAGAATGGGGAATGTATACAGAAGTGCATAAGTTTGATATATTGGTTCATCCGTTCTGGTTATTTCATCCCTGGGTGGACGAAACAATAACGCATACCGCTACTTTTCTCACTAAAGTACTCTGATCTTACTATGGCAGGCAGACAATCTGTTTTTATACTGATCTTTTTACTGCAGGGACTGTTCGTTCAATCACAATCCGTTCAACTCATAGTGGACAAAAGCGGACAGGGTGATTTCCGTACGGTACAGGAAGCGATAAATGCAGTAAAAGATTCTTCGGCAACGGTAACCGTGATTTTAATTAAGCCGGGTGTGTATAAGGAAAAGCTGCGTTTGCCCGAATCTAAAATGAATGTGCATTTTACAGGAGAAGACGTGAACCGTACTATTCTTACGTATGATGACTATGCGCAGAAGAAAGACAGCAGTGGCAAGGATATCGGCACTTCCGGATCTTCCAGTTTTTTTATTTTCGGCAACGGATTCAGCGCAGAGAATATCACGTTTGAAAACAGTGCGGGTCCGGTAGGACAGGCCGTAGCCATCCGGATTACGGGGGATAAGGCACGCTTTATTAATTGCCGGTTTCTGGGATTTCAGGATACCTTGTATACGCAGGGTACCGGCAGCAGACAGTATTACCTGAAGTGTTATATAGAAGGAACGGTTGATTTTATTTTCGGAGCGGCGACCGCTTTATTTGACAGTTGCGTGATCTATGGAAAAAGGGGAGGCTTCTTCACTGCCGCTTCCACCCCGGAAGGGATCGCATATGGTTATGTATTCCGTAACTGCCGCTTTACCGGCGATGCACCGGCCGGATCCTTTTATCTCGGCCGTCCCTGGCGGCCATTTGCAAAAGTGCTGATACTTGATAGTTATCTCGGACCCATTGTACATAAAGCCGGATGGGATAACTGGAGTAATCCCGCCAATGAAAGCAGTACGCAATATGCGGAGTTTGGCAATTATGGGGAGGGGGCTGATTTGAAAGAGCGGGTCCGCTGGATAAGACCCTTTACCAAAGAAGAAGCGGCCGGGCTGACCACCACCGGTATACTGGGTGGCTGGAACCCCCTGCAATAAACAAGTAAATTTCCGGAGAATGAAAAAGATAAATACAAGAAACGCCCTGTTCCTTTTCTCCTGTATATTATTTGCATTTACCACCCCTCAAAAAAATATCCGGATATGGCTGATTGGTGATTCCACGGTATGTACACAACCCAGGGACCGCTCTCCTGTGACAGGCTGGGGTACACCATTTGAGGACTTCTGGGATTCCACGGTTACGGTTTGTAACAGGGCCAGGGGAGGAAGAAGCACCCGTACTTTTATCAGTGAGGGCCGCTGGAAGAATGTAGCCGATAGTCTTGAAGAGGGAGATTATGTATTTATCCAGTTTGGTCATAATGATGAAGCCAAAGAACCGCAGTATGCAGAACGTTATACACCCGTGCCGGATTATATCAATAACCTGATCCGGATGATCACAGAGACCCGTGCAAAAAACGCAAAACCGGTATTGGTGACTCCGGTAACCAGGCTGGTCTTTGACACGGCCGGAAATATTAAAGAAACGCACAAGGAATATTCCGCAGCTGTTTGGGAAGTGGGCAGAAAATTACAAGTGCCTGTAATCGATCTCGATGAAAAGAGCAGGGGGCTGGTACAAAAACTGGGTCCGGAGGTTTCCAGAATGCTATATATGCAACTGGATACGCTGGAGCATCCACACTATCCGGTTGGACGTAAGGATAACACTCATTTTAATGAATACGGTGCCCGACGAATGGCCGAACTTGTACTGTGGGAAATCAGAAAGCTGGACCTTGACCTGGTTGGTCGTATAACAAGAAAAGCAGCTCCTTAATGATCCGGTTCTATCTGAACCCCGCTGCCATAAGTAAATCAACCTAAATTCTGTTTCAGGCCGGCTGCCATACCGGTACCGGTTGGAATGAATTGATACATTTATTCATGTATCAGCCCGGCATTACCCGGTGATGCATCAACAGCAGCCCCCTTTTTTTAACCGCCATTCAAATGAAAAGACTAGTCCCCATCCTCGTTCTGCTTTTTGCTTTATCCTGTAAGGAAAAAAGAAAAGTTCCGGGCGATCCGGAACTTGTACAAAAATTAATGGAACAGTATACCGCCGGAAATCAGAACGATGGGGCGGAATATACCACCGTGGACACGTTGTATATTATTTCCAAAGAACCGGCTGCAAACAACAGCTGGCAGGTGAACTATCATGTGAAAGCGCACTATTCCGGTCCGGCGATGGGGCCGGGTTATGAACGGCCTGAACGGCCCGGCCTGGATACAGATAGCACCGAACTGGTTGAAATCAATAAGTGAAACAGCAGATACTGACTTTCAGGAATAGCTGTTGACCTGCCGGCTGGTTGCTAACTCCTAACGGCAATCTATCTTACCGCGCCTATTCCAAGTGCCCAGAACTTCTTATTCAATGCAGGAATATCCACAATAGTAAATTGTTCTGCCTGTGCTTTCAGCTTGTTCCACTGCAGATCCAGTTCGGCCTTGCGGTCGATCGAGGGCTGGTTCACTTGTGGTATATCACTTTCGGTCTGGTTCATCAGGAACAGATAGTTCGCGGTGAACTTGTTGTCAAAATTATCTACATCATCATAGGCCTTTGCTTTACGTTGTACCATTTCCTCATCCCAGGCTTTCATACGGGCAATGAGTGCGGTGGCTTCCTTGCGCACCGCATCATTGGCAGCCGTGGCGGGTAAAGCCGTCAGTAAATTCTCCAGATTTTTACGCGTGGTATAGAGCGCATTGATCCGTTTGTGCATGTCGGTTACATTCGCTTCCATTTCCGACATGATCGCGGTGTATTGCTTATAGTCCTCCGTTGTGGTCCGGTAATCCGGATTGGCGAGGATCTTTGCAGACGTCTCCACGGTTTTGCCGCCGGCTTTTAAGATAAAGCGATAGGTACCGGGAATGGCTTTATGTCCGGCATAACTGCTTTCAATATATACATCCGGTACACCGGGAATGGTGGCATGACGCAGGTTCCAGACAAAACGGTTCAGTCCTTTCTTTGCGGGTAATACCGGCTCAGGTCCCGGACCGCCATCATAGCGGCGATAGGTACTGTCTTTTACGGAAGAGAGTATGCGGACCGTTTTATTATTGGCATCTACTACTTCGAGGGTGATCGCTTCGCTGTCTTTTAGGTCGGGCAACTGATAATAAAGCGTGATACCGGTGGCGGGGTTTATACCGCGGAAGGGGTTTGCACCGGTGAAACCGTCATCGCTGCCATCCATTTCACTGTAACCGGTGAGCAGCATGGCGTCGGTGGGCTGGTAGAGACGCAGACTGCTATCGGCTTTATTGTACTGACGAAGCACGGAGAGATCATCGAGGATCCAGATGGCGCGGCCACTGGTAGCTGCAATGAGATTGCCGTCTTTTACTTTCAGGTCCTGTATCGGTGTAACGGGCAGGTTGAGCCGGAAGGGTGACCATTCTTTACCGCCATTCCAGGAAATATACACACCCGTCTCCGTACCGGCATAGAGCAGGTCTTTGCGTACGGGATCTTCACGCAGTACACGGGTGAATGCCCCAACAGGAATGCCGTTATCTGTTTTCGTCCAGGTTTTACCATAGTCCGTGGTTTTATATAAACCCGGTGCTTTATCATTGAATTTAAAACGGGTGGTGGCGATATAGGCCGTGCCTTTATCAAAGGAAGAGAGTTCGATCGCGTTGATCTGACACTCGGGTAAACCGGCCGGTGTTACATTGGTCCATGTCTTGCAGTTGTCGCGCGTGATATATACTAAGCCATCATCGCTGCCGGTCCAGATCACGCCGGCCTCCAGTGTTGACTCGGCGATATAGGCTAGGGTGCCATAGTTTTCCGCACCTACTGCTTCATTGGTATAGGGCACACCCATTTTTCCCTGTTTGGTTTTATCGTTGCGGGTGAGGTCGGGTGACACTTCCGTCCAATGCTTACCCATATCATCGGTGCGGAGCAATACCTGTGCACCGTGATAGAATACGCGCGGATCATGTTTGGAACAGATCAGCGGGGCGTTCCAGGTATAGCGGTATTTCATGTCTTTGGCATCGCGACCGAGGTACTGAATGGGGGCGGCCATTACATTGGTACCGGCGTTATTCTTTGTATCTAAAAATTCAATCGTACCGAGATAACTGCCACCGGCCACATAGCGTGGATCATCGGGGTTAAAGGCGAGGAAGGCGCTTTCGCCACCGGCAGAGGGCCGCCAGCTTCTTGCAGTAATGCCACCACTGCCAATCTCACGGCTGGCGATACTGATACTGGTATTGTCCTGTTGTCCGCTGTAGATGCGGTAGGGAAACTGGTTATCGGTATTGAGGCGATAGAATTGTCCGGTAGCCATATTGCTTTGGGCGCTCCAGGAAAGACCGCCGTTGAAACTGATGGATGAGCCACCATCGTCGGAGAGGATCAGGTTGCTGGTATTATCGGGGTTGATCCAAAGGTCGTGGTAATCGCCATGCACGCCATCGATCAGGCTCCAGGATTTACCGCCATCGGATGATTTCAACGCAGGTGCACTTAATACATAGACGAGATCTTCATTCTTAGGATCCGCGAAAACTTCGATATAGTACCAGGCCCGTTGTACGAGCCGGTGATCTTTGCTCACCATTGTCCAGGAGGCGCCGGCATCGGAGGAGACGAAGAGACCGCCCTGTTCTTTCTGTGTATCGCTTTCTACTAAGGCGTAAACTTTATCGGAGTTGGCGCGGGAAACGGAGATCGCCATTTTGCCCAGTTCTTTGGGCAGGCCTTCATTGATCTTTTCCCAATGTTCACCCGCATCCGTTGATTTATACAAACCACTGCCGGGTCCGCCACTGATCACCTGCCAGGGGCGGCGGCCATGTTCCCACATAGAGGCATAGAGGATGCGCGGGTTGTTCATGTCCATGGAGAGTTCGTTGCAGCCCGTCATTTCATTTACAAACAGGATATTCTTCCAGGTCTTGCCGCCATCGGTGGATTTATAAATGCCGCGTTCTTTATTGTTGCCATACAAGGCGCCTTGTGCGGCTACGTATACGATATCCGGATTGCGTGGATCAATTTGTATGCGGGCGATATGCTGGGTTTGTTCAAGTCCCATGCGTTTCCAGGTCTTGCCTGCATCGGTGGATTTATATACGCCATCACCGTGTGAGGTCATCACGCCACGCACGGCATGTTCGCCCATGCCCACGTATACCACGTTCACATCACTTTCAGCTACGGCAACTGCTCCTACCGAACCGGTTTGAAAGAAGCCATCGGAGATATTGGACCAAGTGATGCCCATGTCGGTGGTCTTCCAGAGACCGCCGCCGGTAGTTCCCATATAGTAGACCATCGGGTTGCCCTTAATACCGGTGGCGCAATTGGAACGACCGCCGCGGAAGGGTCCGATGTTGCGCCATTTCACGGATTTGAAGACGGCGTTGTAATCGGTGGAGTCTTTTTTGGGTTGGGCATTTGTGAACAGGGTGCTCGTTATCAGCAGGAGGAGGAGAAGACGGTGCATGGGGGGAAATTTTCGGTAAATTAAGTGAAAAGGGGCTTCCTTCGATACGACACTTTTATACTTCACCCCCTGCCCCGTCATGTCCGCCTTCGATACGTCTGCCTCAGAATTTTTTAATTTCAACGTGAACAACTCGTAAAGAGGCAGACTACTCAGTCTGACAACATCATTCCGCTCCGGATGGTGAAAAGCAGTACGACCTAACCCCGAAGGGGTGACACAATTATAATCTCCAAACCTGAGCGGCCCATGCGCATTTCGTTGCGTCGCCGGAGGCGACAAAATACCCCTCAAAGCCCGGAGGCTTTGAGGGGGCTAAATGCCGAAAAATCAGCTAAAATGCCGTAAAAACGACCAAAAACAGCCGGTTTTATATGAAAAATGGTCAAAAAACAAGAAAAACCGCGGAGGGCAGAGGGGTTAGAAAATGCACCTCATAAGAGCACTTGTTAACCTGTCATCCGGGCTACCTACCCAACCATCAATCACCCCCGGTTGTTTACCTTGTTCTTCTATGTTGTATTTTGTAATAACGTTACTACTTTCTTAACAACAAAATGTTTACGGATGAACCGAAAGTCCTTTCTGACCGATGTAGGATTAATGGCAACCGGGTGCGCCTTATTTCCCGCTGAACTGTTTGCTGGTATCAAGGGCGCTGCAACAACCGTTACGCCTGAAATAATTCGTGAGGCCACTATCGGACAATTGCAACAAATGTTAGCTACCGGAAAAATCAGTGCCGTACAATTAACCCAACTATACCTGGACCGGATAGCGGCCTATAATAAAAAGGGACCTGCGTTGAATGCAGTTATTGAGCTTAATCCTGATGCATTGGCCATAGCCAGACAATGTGATGCAGAACGAAAGCAAAAGAAAGCGGTCGGTCCTTTACATGGCATTCCCGTTTTAATTAAGGATAATATTGACACAGGAGATAAAATGCATACTACTGCCGGAGCGTTGGCTTTACAGGATAATATGGCGGCACAGGACGCTTTTTTAGTTTCCCGGCTTCGTGCAGCTGGCGCCGTGCTGTTGGGAAAGACCAATTTAAGTGAGTGGGCTAATTTCCGTTCCACCCGTTCTGTGAGCGGATGGAGCAGCAGAGGCGGGCAGACAAAAAATCCGTATTCATTAGACCGGAATCCCTGTGGTTCCAGTTCTGGTTCCGGTGCGGCGGTATCCGCTAACTTTTGTGCAGTAGCGATTGGTACGGAAACCAATGGTTCTATTCACTGCCCTTCTTCTGTAAATGGTGTAGTGGGGATCAAACCCACCGTTGGTTTAGTGAGCCGGTCAGGCATCATTCCTATTGCTCATACACAGGATACGGCCGGTCCAATGACCCGAACCGTTCGCGATGCCGCTATTGTTTTAACCACGATTGCCGGGGTGGATCCTGCAGATCCTGCATCAGCGGCTTCACCTGGTACCATGATCGATTACACGACGTTCTTAAAACCGGATGCTTTGTCCGGAAAACGAATAGGCGTGGAAAAGAGTTTTTTAAGCGGTGGTCATGAGTCCGTGCTTGCGTTATACAAAGAGGCGATAGCTGTATTAAAGCAAAAGGGGGCTGAAGTGGTGGAAGTGGAATTGCTGGCTGCATTCAACAGATTGGGTATTCAGGCCACAAAGGTGTTGCAGTATGAATTTAAGCATGGGGTGAATGCCTACTTGTCGAAAGCCAATAGTGCCGTGAAAACGCTGAGTGATGTGATCCGCTATAATAAGGATCATGCAAGGGAAGCGATGCCTTATTTTCAACAAGAGATTTTAGAGGCTTCAGAAGCAAGAGGCCCGTTGACCGAAAAAGATTATTTAGATGCGGTGGCAAAGTATGAGGAAGCCAGAAAGTTTTATGCAGACTTCTTCGCATCACAAAAACTAGATGCTGTTTGTGGTCCGTCTAATGGTGCCGCCTGGTGTACAGATCTGATCAATGGCGATCGGTTTTCCGGATATGGTATGTATGGTCCCGCTGCTGTTTGTGGCAATCCTTCGGTAAATGTTCCAATGGGATTTGTTCATGGGATGCCTGTTGGACTTGCCTTTTTAGGTACTGCCTTTCAGGAGGGGCCACTCATTGGAGTAGCGTATGCGTATGAACAAGCTACGATGCATCGGAGAGAACCACAGTTTGCCACGAAATCCGCTTAAAATGGGCATAACCGGTATGCTGTTTTCAAACAATAAAGCCTGAAAATCAGGAATAATGCAGAAAGACTTCCGGAAAGAAAAGTGAATGGACCTATTGGAGGCATGGGACGATCAAGCGTAAGAAAACTAATCGTGAGGAGTTGAGCTTTCCACCACGCAGTTACAAAATCTGGCTTTAGCCGGCAGGGTTACTGGCTTAGACAGCGACTCTTCGGGCGGCAGGGTACGGTCGAAGGTTACGTATTTTTCTTTGATAACAGCCCCGTTTTTATCTTCTGCTGTCAGCTTTACGGTAACATTTGAATGCGTTCTGGAAGAATGATTTTTGACACTAACCGTAACGACAGAGGTTATAGCAAGATTTTCCACAGAGGAACAATTTGCCTCCAGGTCAATGGTATCAATGCTGAGTGAGGTATTGTTTTTTTTAGCAATAATATAGCCAACTCCCAGTGCTATGATCGCTATAATGACAATAATTTTGATAATGCGTTTCATGTTGTCAATTTTTTTACCGTTTATTAATAAACAACCAGTCTCCCGGTTTTAACTTTCAGATTATTGCCGGCCAGCCGCAGCAGGTAAAGCCCTTTAGGCAAGCGCAGGGTAAACAGTTGTATCGCTCCACCAGCAATAAGTATTCGTTGATATACCCGGCCATTTACATCTATAATTTGCAATTCCCCCGGCTGTTGTTCGTTGGTGATGACCGTAAATGATTCACTCTGCCGCACCGGGTTGGGGTATATGAAGAGCTGATCTTTATCGGCAAAATACAGGCTGGCAATATCAGAACACAATGCGGCACCGCTAACCGTTTTCAGGCAGACGCGGTATTGATTTAAACCGGTGATCAATGCCGGATCAGTAAAAATATAGGATAATGCAACAGGACTGTTTATAGTTTGCAGCGTGAAAGTGTCCTTGCCAATGATCCGCTGCACAATTATTTCACGGATGTTGAATAAGGTGCCCAGCTCCAGATTCAGCCGCCCGGTATTATTTATTCTGTCTGCATACCATGATTTAAAATAACACAGCACTCCTTGTGTCGTATAATTGGTGCCAAAACTTCTCACCCCTTCCCTGCCGCCGATGACGGGTGCCACCGCATAATGTAAAGAGCTGTTGTTGTTTTTTTGCAATACGATTGATGTATCCGTTATTGTTTGTAAAGCTTCCATGTATTTACCGCCAAGCTTATACAGGTTGTAGTGAGAAGCAGCCGGCACCCGAGGCCAAAAGAGCATAAATGAATCGGTACAGTTAAATCCCGTTAACAGCGGCAACCGCTTTGAGATCACAACGGTATCAGTGGTATAATCATTTCCTCCGGAAGAAATTTTAATTAATACTTTGGAAAAAATATCCGGGGCCATCCATTTATAAAAGCCTTTGGAAAGGTCAGCGGCAGCATTGATGACCTGCCAGCTGTTTCCATTATCTGTGCTATATTGTAACGATCCATTTGTGGCAGGTAAAGTGGATCGCCAGCGCAAAATATTTTGTTCACCGGCCAGCACCGGGTCGTTTTTCCTGGGATAATTCCATTCAAAATTGTTGGCCGCTTCTAATTGCCAGGCAATATGAAATGTTTGGGATGCGGTGGTAATGGCAAAACCGCTGACTTTGATCATATAACTCCCGGCAGGTGGATTGTCAAGGGTTATTTGCTCCACGTTATTTAATCCATCTCTTTTTCTTGTGGCGGGTAATAATAAGGAATCACGGTGCGAAAAGTTACTGAGTACCCATGGCTGCCACGTTTGTGCTAAGAGCGGATAGACCAGTTCAAGGTCAATATCATTAACCAATGCCTTAGGTGCATTCACTGTTGCAGGCGGATCGATCCAGGCCAGTGTTATTTTTAATTCCCGGGTATTGGCCGGCACAATTAAATTATACAGTAATTCCTGTGCAGGTAAAACTGAACCGGAAATAAAATGGCCATTTGCCAAGGTCTGCATTGCTTTATAACCATTAACAGAACCATATCCGGTTTGAAAATCAACGTTAGCGGGGCCGGCATCATCGGCACTGTTGATGAGTATAGCTTTTATTAATGCAGAAGAAGGAAGGTTTCCTCCATGGTTTAATTTATAAGCCTGTTGAAGCGAGGCGGCAATCCCGCTTACAAGTGCAGCCGCACCGGAACTTCCATCTTCTCCCTGTGCCACCAGTTCGGGTTTCACCCGGCCATCATAGGCCGGGCCTTTTGAACTGAGAGGCGGAACCATATAAAAAGAATCGGTGGCGCCAACGGTCAGCAAATTTTTTGCCATTTTAAATTGCCCGGTAAGGTTGGCAAAGCCACTGATACCGGCATAGGTCCCTGAAGCGGACGCCGACTGACCCGAATTACCGGAGGAAAATACATGCAACAGGGATGGATTATTGGCAACCTGCAGGTCATAAGCCACCGCCTCCGGACCATAATAATTTTCAATGCCGGTACCATAGGAATGGTTTTGTACGGTAACCCCATATTGCTGAAAAAAACTTAATGCATCCGGCAATAGACTGGAAAAAGAAGAAGAAACTATTTTACTCCCCCAGGCAGCTGCTTTTGCAGCATACCAGGTATTGCCACCCCCTGCAGCAATGGTTCCCATAATGGATGCATGACTATTGCCTCCGGGAGCAGCAGCCGGGTTGATAAGAACCCTCCCCTTAAAATCAATATCGGTTGTGTCGAAGGAATTTTCTTTTATGCCGATAGTAATATCATTTCCATTGTATGCAGGATAAACAGCCTGCATCTGGTTAATCACATTGGTTTGGTTTTCAATTGTTCCGGTAAACAGTTCTGGTTTAGCAGCACGGGTTTTATCAATAAACAATACGGGATCCCATAATGCTATCCGGTTGACATACCGTACTGGCGTATTGATGATAAACGTTTGAGTGGGAACATACGAGGATAAAATTTTTATCTCTTTTAAAACGATCAATGAATCAAGGAAGGATGTTGAATCCTTTGTCATTACCATTAAAGTTGACCTGGTATCATCCGAATTTTTTAACAGGTCAAGTACAGCCGGAGAATATTTTACAGGATATTTATTCACCGGTTGTTGTCCGTAGCCATCAGGAGAAATAATCAGCAGTATGGACAAGATACAGAACAGTGTGCTAAATCGCCATTGACTCAAAAGGGAGTATAGTATTTTCACTTGAAGTGATTATCTCTCAAAAATATTGAAATAAAGGCAGCCGTTCTTCTTATAAATCAATCAATTCGTTATAATAAATATAACAAGAAGGAAACCGTTACCTGAAAAAAGGTTGTTGTTTTTTAGTAAAAACTCAAAAAATACTATATCTTTTGTTTTTAAAAATTTAGTATAAATATTTTAACTAAAAAACACAACCAATGAAACAATTATCCAGGTTTTTAATCCTCTCACTTGTTACCGGACTTTTACTCACGTCCTGTAAAAAAGCTGTGAAAGAAACTGCACAGGATCCAATTTCTGATGCTACGCTGGCAAAAATTCAAAGTCATGGATTTGGCACGTCCGGTGTTCAGAAAATTGAAGAAGGTTACCTGGTTGAAGGAGATATTATCCTGAGTGAAGAATTCCTGAATTCAGCTCCCGGTGGCAGCCTGCTCCGCATAGCTGGCAACGAGCAGTATCGTACCACTAATCTGGTAACGGGTTTGCCAAGAAACATAACCATCAGCAGCAGTGGTAGTATAAATGCGAATGTTTCTGCCGGCATTGATGCCGCCATTGCCCGGTATAATGCAGAAAATCTCCAGGTAACCATGACGAGAGTTGCCAGCAACGGAGCAATCAATATCAGAATTGTTAATGGAGGAAGTTATATCGCCTCTGCTGGTTTTCCCAGTGGCGGCAACCCTTACTATGAAGTAAAGTTCAATAAGACCTATCAGAATTACAGCCTCGGATTTGTTACTAGTGTTATTGCGCATGAAGTTGGTCATTGTATCGGCTTCCGTCATACCGATTATATGGACAGAAGTTACAGCTGTGGTGGTTCGCCATCCAATGAAGGGGCTTCTACTGTTGGTGCCATTTTGATTCCCGGAACACCATCGGGTCCTGATGCAGGAAGCTGGATGCTGGCTTGCCTGAGTGCTACTACTAACCGGCCTTTCAACAATAATGATAAAACGGCATTGAATTATCTGTATTAAAATAAACAACCAGTATTAAAAAAACTCCGGCCTTAAACCGGAGTTTTTTTTTGAGTGCAGACAAGGAATCCGGACTAGAGCCTGACAAATCATTGATTATGTGCAAGTTATTGTGCACTAAATGACAAAACCCACGACCAGCGTGGGTTTTGTCATTTGACTGTGGTGTGGGGCGGGATCGAACCGCCGACACAAGGATTTTCAGTCCTTTGCTCTACCAACTGAGCTACCGCACCATTCCGGATACATTCGGGGGCAGAAGTGGAAGCCTCCGGTCCCTTCCTGTATCAGGGCTGCAAATATAGGGTGAATTCACAAGAAATCCACAAGAAAATGGAGGGCGAATCTGAAATTTTTTTCGATCCGGCTACCCACTAATTGTCCCCTAAATACCGGGTCCGGGCCCCTGGCTGATTACCGGATATCAGATACGCTGCAGGATTATTTGCAAAGAGCTACAGCACGGCTTTCGCTTTTGCTCAAATTATTATGCGTAGTAGCACTTATATGAAACGCACCCGGGGGATGATATTTTTGTATA
>CALRQQ020000001.1:0-60464 GCA_943370345.1 Chitinophaga pinensis | reverse complement strand
CATCCCTTCCTGGAAAGGGCATTATTATAATCGTCAGCTGAGCAAATTGCAGGCAGAGATCGCAGAAGAAGTCCTGAAAGTATTAACGAACCCTGACAAAGCAAAAGATTCAATCGAAGGTATAATGGGTCTGATCGATCGTTTTACCGGACGAAACAAGGAACAGGAAGCCCGGAACCGGCGCAATAACCTGATCCTGGCCGGCACGATCGTTCTGGCCGGATTTGCCGGTATGTTGATCTATACCCGACGCAAAAAACCGAAAAGCCGGTAATTCCTCGGTCTGACGTACATTTTGTATCTTTTTCGCCTCTTATGATCCGACTATTGTGGCTCCTGCCCCTGTCCATTTTATTGTATGCCTGCCCGTTCGAATCGAATGTACCCCTGGAAAAAGCACCGGTGGAACCCATCGACAGCAGCCTGATCGGTTTCTGGTATGGTATTGTAAAAGACGGCAGTGACTATTTTGGCATTGAAGCCCTGGAAATCAGCCGGCAGTCAGATTCCCTCTACCAGGTCATCCGGTATGGAAAAACAGTTAAAGGGGATATGATCCTGCCGGATACCGCCTTCTTCACCGCTTTCAGTTCCCGGATCCGGGAGCAAGCCTTCATGAATCTGGCCGCTCTCGGACCTGACGGCAAGCCCACTAAGGTCTGGTACCTTTCTGCATACAGTCTGAGCCATGACACTTTGCAGGTCCGGACCCTCACCGAAACCTTTACCACCCGTAAATACTTTGCCCGCCCCGAAGATTTTAAGAAACAGGTGCTTGATATGAGTCAAAACCGGAATGTTTTTGATGATTTGTTTACCCTGTCCTACCGGAAAATACCTAAACCGGCCTCCTTTCAGCCCTGATCCATAGAAGGGGGAAATTTTTCTAAAAAAAGGAAGGGCCAATCCCCTTCGATTCCCCTACTTTTGCGCAATTTGTTTTTTCAGCAACGATTATTGCCAGCTCACCATTTTAAAAACAAAAAATGCCAAAAGACAATTCGATCAAATCGGTGCTTATTATCGGATCCGGTCCCATTATTATCGGACAAGCCTGTGAATTTGACTATTCCGGTACACAAGCAGCCCGGAGTCTCCGTGAAGAAGGGATCAAAGTCATTCTTATTAATAGTAACCCGGCCACCATTATGACAGACCCCATGATGGCAGACCGGGTTTATCTTTTGCCCCTGACCGTGGAGAGCATCGAACAGATCCTCCAGGAAAACCAGATCGATGCGGTGCTGCCCACCATGGGCGGACAAACCGCCCTCAACCTTGCCAAGGAGGCCGAGGACCTGGGGTTGTGGAAACAATACAATGTGCGCCTGATCGGGGTGGATATCAAAGCCATTGATAAAGCCGAAGACCGGGAAAAGTTCCGCCAGTGGATGATCCAGCTGGGGGTACCCGTGGCCACCGCCAAAACAGCTAACTCCTATCTCGAAGGAAAAGAATTTGCCCAGCAGATCGGTTTCCCGTTAGTGATACGTCCCTCCTTTACCCTTGGAGGAACGGGTGGTGGTTTCGTGCATGATAAAGATGATCTGGATGAGGCCCTGAACCGTGGTTTACAGGCATCCCCCATTCACGAAGTACTGGTGGAAAAAGCCGTACTCGGCTGGAAGGAATTTGAGCTGGAACTGTTGCGTGATGCGGCCGACAATGTATGTATCATTTGTACAGTTGAGAACTTTGACCCGATGGGCGTACATACCGGTGACTCCATTACCGTGGCACCGGCCATGACCCTGAGCGATACCGGTATGCAGCTGATGCGGAATACCGCCATCATGATGATGCGTGACCTCGGCAATTTCGCCGGTGGTTGTAACGTACAGTTTGCGATGAGTCCGGATACAGAAGAACTCATTGCCATCGAGATCAACCCGCGCGTAAGCCGTTCCTCTGCATTAGCCAGTAAGGCCACGGGGTATCCTATTGCCAAGATCGCGGCCAAACTCGCGATCGGTTACAACCTGGATGAACTGGAAAACCAGATCACCAAGACCACTTCCGCTTATTTTGAACCGGCGCTCGACTACGTGATCGTAAAGATCCCGCGCTGGAACTTTGATAAATTCAAAGGCGCCAATGATACCCTTGGTCTGCAGATGAAGAGTGTGGGTGAAGTCATGGCCATTGGCCGGAGCTTTACCGAAGCGATCCAGAAAGCCTGTCAGAGTCTGGAGAATAACGCGGTAGGTTTAGGCTATTATGGCAAGAGCATGATGCATGCTGAAGAGTTGCTGGAATATATCAAGACCCCGAAATGGGACCGGATATTCCGGATCAAAGATGCCCTGATGGCCGGTATTTCGGTAGGTACGATCTCCAAAGCCACCAATGGTATTGACCGTTGGTTCCTGTATGAGATCCAGAAGATCTGTACACTGGAAAAAGAGATCGCCAAATACGACCTCGATACCTTACCGATTGAACTGTTGCGGGAAGCCAAGGTCAACGGTTTCAGCGATGAGCAGATCAGCCGCATCCTCGAACATGGCGATGAAGAGGATGTATACAACAAACGGAAAGAGGCCGGTATCACCCGGGTGTATAAAATGGTGGATACCTGCTCGGCTGAGTTTGAAGCCAAGACCCCTTATTTCTATTCCACCTTTGAAAGAGGCAACGGCAATGAAAGCAAGGTATCAGACAGGAAAAAGATCATCGTCCTCGGCTCCGGTCCCAACCGGATCGGCCAGGGTATTGAATTCGACTATTGTTGTGTGCACGGATTATTAGCGATCAAAGAATGTGGTTACGAAGCGATCATGGTCAACTGTAACCCCGAAACGGTGAGTACGGATTTTGACATGGCCGATAAACTCTACTTCGAACCGGTTTACTGGGAACATCTCTGGGAGATCATTGAACATGAGAAACCTTATGGGGTGATCGTACAGCTCGGCGGACAAACCGCGCTGAAGCTGGCAGAGAAACTGACCCAGAAAGGGGTTCGGATCATTGGTACTTCTTATGACAGCTTAGATATCGCTGAAGACCGTGGCCGTTTCAGTGATATGCTGAAAGAGTTAGATATTCCTTATCCCGCTTACGGTACTGCCTGGGATGTGGATGAAGCCATTGAAGTGGCCAATAAAGTTGGTTACCCGGTGCTTGTCCGTCCTTCTTATGTACTCGGTGGTCAGCGGATGCGGATCGTGATCAATGACGATGAAGTGGAAAAGGCGGTAGTAAGTCTGCTCAAACATATTCCCGGTAACAAGATCCTCGTGGATCATTTCCTGGATCGTTGCCAGGAAGCCGAGATCGATGCGATCTGTGACGGGGAGAAATTCCACGTAATGGGTATCATGGAGCATATTGAACCGGCCGGTATCCATAGTGGTGACAGTAATGCCGTACTGCCTTACTTCAACCTCACCCCGCTGGAAGTACAGGATATGGTGGACTATGCCAAGAAGATCGCCCTGAAGCTGAATGTAAAGGGACTGCTCAATATACAGTTTGCTATCAAAGAAGGGAAAGTATATGTGATCGAGGCCAACCCGAGGGCTTCCCGTACCACGCCGTTCATTGCAAAGGCGTACAACAAGCCTTACCTGAATTACGCGACTAAAGTAATGCTGGGTGAAATGAAAGTGCAGGATATTCCGGAAGAAAAAGTACTGGACGGTTTCGCCATCAAGGAACCGGTATTCAGTTTTAATAAATTTCCGGGGGTGAATAAGGAGCTCGGTCCTGAAATGAAATCCACCGGTGAAGCCATCCGTTTTATCAAGAACCTGCGTGACCCGTATTTCCGTCAGCTGTACAAAGACCGCAGTATGTACCTGAGTAAATAAAAAAAGCTGTACCTGATTAGTGGTACAGCTGGTTAATGGGTAATGGCCTCTGATGGAACCCCCGTGGTTGGAACGGGTATAATAAAATAAAGAGGTTGGCTTATAAAATCAATGCATAACAAATCTAACGCCCGGCACATGCCGGGCGTTTTTTTTATTCTCCTGTTATCGGGTTCATAACTGACCTCTTTCAGGAAAAAAATAAATTAATGCTATGATTTACAGTAATTTATGAAATAAAATATGACTCTTATATTTTGTGCATGAATTCTTATTTTGTATTTTCATCTGCCGGAAGCATTAATTCATGAAAGCACCCTCCGCATTTTTATGGCAATTAATTCATTCCCTCAGCCGGAATGAAAGGCTTTATTTTAAGCGGAAT
The DNA here is from genome assembly GCA_943370345.1 of Chitinophaga pinensis. Classification (GTDB taxonomy): domain Bacteria; phylum Bacteroidota; class Bacteroidia; order Chitinophagales; family Chitinophagaceae; genus JJ008. Next base: position 56,267 of record CALRQQ020000001.1, on the reverse strand, counting down.
TTTATTCCTGCCACTGTCACGGATGACCTGCTTTATATCCGGCTCTTTGATGCGCTTGCTGCACAAAAAGTATATGATGAAAAGGCCCTATTGGAAAAATTCAGTCCCGCTCTGAATAAAAAAAATATTGCCTCACAGAAAAACTACCTGCAAAAACAGCTGAGTGATGCCCTCGTTCAATACGAAGTCATCCGGGATCCGGGGAAAGATGTATACACCAGTATACAGCTGATCCGCATTTACCGGAAAAAAGGGTTGTTTGTGGAAGCTTTTGCCATCTGGAAAAAAGCCGTGCAGCTGGCCCGTTACCGGGAAGCCTTTGCCATGCTCAACCTCCTGAAAACGGAGTTTGAAAAAATGGTCATCTTCAGTCCATCTCTTTCTGACCAGGATGAATTGCTGGATATCTTCAAACAAAATGTAATCACCTATACGGAATATGCGGAGCTGATCACACTGCGGGATATTTATACAGAAACCTTACTGCTGAAAAAGAAAACGCATTTCGGCCAGGACAGCCATTTGCTGGACACCATTCATACCTTACTGGAAAGAGTCAACCGTACCGGCACGGTACAACAGGGGCATTCATTTTGGTACCGGCATTATTACCTGATGAGTAAGGCTACCCTTCAATACCTGCTGAATGATATGGATGCCGCCATGGCTATATTGAAAACCCATTTCAATAACTGGAAAAAGCATGACAATTTCATAGCCACCCATGGGGAATTCTATATAGAGCTTTTATACATGATCAATTATGCCGGGATCCTGCACGGTGAGTATGACTATGTAACGGCTGTTTTCAATGACCCCCTGAACAAACAGATCACCGATCCCTCACACCGGGCTTATTTTGAAGTAAACCGTTACCTGGCCCTTAATAAGATCTACAATAAAACAGCACAATATGAAGAGGTTGGTAAGCTGCTGAACCTGATGAAAGCAAATTATACCAGCTGGGAACCTTCGTTGAATGAAGAACTCAACAGCACGCTGAGTTTTTCCATGGGGGTCGGTTGTTTTGCACTCGAAGAGTACGAAGACGCCCTGTTCTTTACACGGAGAGCGATCACGGCCTTTCCGGAAGGTACAAGGGAAGAGCACTTTACAGTAGGCCAGGTATTGTTGTTGCTGATCACCTGGTGCCTCAATAATCCACGTTTATTCGATGCCCAATACAGGGCCACCTACCAGTTCTTCTATAAACGTAAAAAGAAAGAGGTCTTTGAAACGGCCCTGATCCAGTGCCTGCACCGGAGTTTCTATATGACCGAACAAAAAAAGAAAAGCACTGAATATAAAAAAGCACTTGAACAGCTGGAGGAAAATAAAAAAAATCCCATCCAGCAACGGGCTTTTGCCATTTTCAACTTCGAAGGCTGGCTGCAAAGCAGGGTGCTGCGGATCTCTTACAGACAATACGTGGAGAAAAAAGTAAGGGCAGAAAAGAATATACCCGCAAAGTAGTATTGTCTGCGAACACCATCCGGGTTAATTTGAGCCATGGCTCTCTATAGCAGCACCCCCCTGAAGCGCAGTCCCATCCTGCAGGTCCTGATCCCTTTCATGACTGGTATCCTGTACCAGTGGTACCTGCCCCTGCCACTATTGATCACGTTTCTCCTGATCCCTCTTTCCCTGACGGGGCTCCTGCTCTTTCATTGGATACCGGTAATGGCCCGGTTCAGGCATTCGATGCTGACCGGACTATGCACCCTCCTGCTCTTTTTTTCATTGGGAGCAGTCCTTAGCCGCAACCAGGATATCCGGCAGTCACCCAACTGGTATGGTCACACCCTCACCGATTCCAGCACCCTGCTGCTGGTACTGGAAGAACCATTGGTTGAGAAATCAAAATCCTTCAAGGCAATTGCCACCGTAAAAGCCTGTATAAACAATCACCAACCGGAAGCAGGGCATGGTAAGCTTCTCCTCTACTTCAGCAAAGACAATACAGTATCAGCCCTCGGATACGGCTCACGACTGATCATCCGTCAGCCGGTGCGGGAAATAAAAAGTTCAGGTAATCCCGGTGCTTTTGATTTTAAGCAATACTCCCTGTTCCAGGGCATCACGCACCAGGTCTATCTCCGGCCCGGCGACTATGAAGTACTGCCGGGACGGGAAGTAAACTGGTTCAGGAAACAATTATTCCTCTCGGGACAATTCCTGGTACAGCTGCTCCGGACCTATATTCCCGGCCGGCAGGAATCGGGTATAGCCGAAGCCCTGCTGATCGGGTATAAGCAGGACCTCGATCCGGAGATCGTACAATCCTACAGCAATACCGGCGTGGTGCATATCATTGCGATTTCCGGATTGCATCTCGGACTGATCTACTGGCTGCTCCTTCTTTTACTAAAGCCATTGAACAGATCAAAAAAGAACCGCTGGCTGCATGCAGCGTTGGTCATTACCGGACTCTGGATCTTCAGCTTCCTCGCCGGAGCCCAACCCTCGGTACTCCGCTCAGCACTGATGTTCAGTTGTCTTGTACTCGGTAATTCACTAAGCCGGAAATCACCCGCCATCAACTCACTGGCCGTATCTGCGTTTATGCTTCTCTGGTATAACCCCTTCTGGCTCTGGGATGCCGGATTTCAGTTGTCCTATGCCGCGGTACTGAGCATCCTGCTTTTTAATCAACCTCTGTGCAACTGGTTTTATATAAAAAACAAAACACTCGATGCAGCCTGGAAACTGAATGCCGTGACCCTGTCAGCCCAGATCCTCACCCTTCCATTGACGATCTACCTGTTTCATCAGTTTCCGGTCTCCTTTCTGTTCAGCAATTTTATTGCCGTGCCCTTGTCCAGTCTGCTCCTTCTTGGCGAGATCGGTCTGTGTATACTGGCCATTCATGCTCCGCTGGCAACACTGACCGGCAAAGCCATTGCCGCCGGTATCCGCCTCATGAATGCCTGGATCGAACGGGTGGAACAACTTCCCTTTTCCGTATGGGAAGGCCTGCAACTCAGTACCACACAGGCTTTCTGGTTAACGGGTGTATTACTCACCGGCAGTTACTGGCTGATGGAAAAATCCAAAAAAGCATTTTACACTTCGCTGTTTTTCCTGCTCTTGTTTTCCGTTGAGCGTTTCCACTCATTCCGCTCATCCGGCAACCAACAAAAAATTATTGTTTACCATGTACCCCGGCTGCAGGCCATCGATTTTATACAGGGACGCAGGTTTTATTTTACCGGTGACAGCAGTCTGCTGCAAAACCAGCTGGCCCGCAATTTTCACCTCAATCCTTCAAGGGTGCTCCACCGGGTCAGTGAAGCTTCCCGGCTGAACGGATTGCTGCACTATGCGTACTATTACCGGTTTGCCGGAAAAAATATAATGTGTCTGGATACCGCCATTTCCTATACCGCCCCTGCAGACAGCATACGTCCGGTCATTGATCTCCTGGTTTTATCCGGCAACCCCCGTATCTACCTGAAAAAGCTGGCGGCGGCTCTGGATATACGACAGCTGGTGATCGACGGGTCGGTTCCTGCCCGGAAGGCGGGCTTTTGGAAAAAAGACGCAGATTCCCTGCATATTCCCGTACATGATACCGGGGAGAAAGGCGCTTTTGTGATGCGCCTGAATTAAGTTAATTTGCGGCCTCTTTCGAACGCCTGCCTTCAATTATTCTACTTCATATGGACAAAAAGATTCAATCGGCATTAATTTCTGTTTTTTACAAAGACGGCCTGGAAAATATTGTAACGGAGCTCGATCGCCTGGGGGTAACGATCTACTCCACCGGAGGTACCCAGTCATTTATCGAAAAACTGGGAATCAAGGTAGTGCCGGTGGAGGACCTGACCAGTTATCCTTCCATTCTCGGAGGCCGGGTAAAGACCCTGCACCCTTCTGTCTTTGGTGGTATCCTGGGTAAAAGAGATGATGAAACACATCTCGCTGAAATGAAGCAATACAAGATTCCGGAGATCGACCTGGTGATCGTGGACCTCTATCCCTTCGAAGAAACCGTGGCCAGTACTACGGAAGAAAAAGCCATTATTGAAAAGATCGATATCGGCGGGCCTTCCATGATCCGTGGTGCCGCCAAGAACTTCCGTGATGTGGTGGTGATCGCTGCTAAGAAAGATTATGCATCGCTCGAAAACCTGCTGAAAACACAGAACGGCAGTACCACGATCGAACAACGGAAAGCCTTTGCCGCAAAAGCCTTTGAAGTAGTGGCCCACTATGATGTAGCCATTTCAAAATACTTCAATACCGCTGATAACCTGTATTTCCTGGAATCCATTCCGGAACCCAAGATCATGCGCTATGGAGAGAATCCACATCAGAAAGGCGTGTTCTATGGCGACCTGGGCCAGTTATTCGATCAGCTCAACGGGAAAGAACTTTCCTACAATAATATCGTGGATACCGATGCAGCGATGCAACTGATCCGCGAATTCACCGATACCACTTTTGCCATTATCAAGCATACCAACGTATGCGGGATCGCTCAACGCGCAACCGTAAAGGAAAGCTGGGATGCGGCCCTGGCCGGTGACCCGGAAAGTGCTTTTGGGGGTGTACTGGTCTGCAATGGCACGATCGATAAAGCCACGGCAGAAGCCATCAATGAGATCTTCTTTGAAGTACTGGTGGCACCGGCTTACGATGAAGATGCACTGGCCGTCCTCAAATCCAAAAAGAACCGGATCCTGCTGCAGTTAAAAGCGCAGCCATCCAGTACCGTACAATATAAATCCATGCTCAACGGGGTGCTGGTACAGGATATCGATACCGGTAATTTCAACGACTGGACAGAAACCACCAAGCGTAAAGAAACACCCGAGGAAAAAGCCGACCTGCAGTTTGCCAATATCGTGTGCAAGCATCTGAAATCAAATGCCATTGCCCTCGTGAAGAACAGACAACTGATCGGTAAAGGCTGCGGACAAACCAGCCGGATCGATTCACTGCGTCAGGCCCTGGAAAAAGCAAAGCAGTTCAGTTTTGATCTGCATGGGGCTGTGATGGCCAGCGATGCCTTCTTCCCCTTTGATGATTGTGTAAGACTGGGACATGATGCCGGTATCACGGCTTTCATTCAACCGGGAGGATCGATCCGTGACAATGATTCGATCGAATATTGCAGCAAGCATAACCTGTCGATGATCATGACCGGATTGCGGCATTTTAAACATTGATAAAAAACCAACGTACAGCTTAACCGCCTGTACCTGTTATTGAATCCTGAACATTAATTCAACCCTCCGGGGAAGTGAATGGCATGAACATTTTTGACTTCCATAAAACCATCGTTCAATCCTCAGCCGATTCACTGAAGAAGCTTTCGGTATTCAATCCCTTTACCATTCACAAAAAAGGTACCCGCACCAAGGCGCTCTTTGCCCTGGCCGCAGTTTGTTTTCTCTGGGGTACCACCTGGATCGCATCCAAGGAAGGCGTCCGGCATATGCCTGCGTTGCAACTGGCCGGTATCCGTCAACTGGCAGCCGGACTGATCTACGTAGCTTTCTTTCTTTATAAAGGCGCTCCGTTGCCGAAGGGACGGGAGTGGATCCCCGTGCTGGTACTTTGCTTCCTGAATTTTATTATGAGCAACGGCCTCAGCACCTGGGGAGTTAAATATATTTCCGCCGGACTCGGGGCCATTATGGGCGCCATCTTCCCTTTGTGGATCGTGATCATCGGACTCTTTAGTTCCAGCGAAAAGATCCCCACTAAAGCGATCATTGGATTATTGCTTGGCTTTGCCGGTGTCTGCGTGATCTTCTATGATCATATGGCTGATTTCATGAATCCTGAGTTCCGGTTAGGGATCATCTTATCCCTCATCGCCACCTGGACCTGGGCCTTTGCCACCATCTATACCAAGAAACAGGCCGCCAGCTTTAATCCTTATTTCAGTCTGGGACTGCAGATGCTGATCTCCGGCACCCTCTTATTGCTGTTCACTAAAACGGGCAGTCAGATCATGGTGGCGGACGGACAGGGAGGCACTCATTCGTTTGTCCCCTATATTCCATTTACCAGTATCCCCTGGGAATCCTGGGCCGCCATTGGGTACCTGGTGCTCTTTGGTTCACTTACGGCATTTGTTTGTTATCTCTATGCACTGCAAAATCTGCCTACGGGACAGGCCTCCATTTATGCGTACATCAACCCCATGGTCGCCGTAATTTTTGGCTGGATACTATTCAGCGAGAAGGTCAATATCTATATCACGATCGGAGGATTGGTCACTTTGCTGGGCGTATATCTCGTTAATAAAGCCTTTAAAGCAGCGGTGCCGCCACCGGAACAACCGGAGACCGAGGGGATGTAGTGTGGTTATTCCTGATGCACTTCTTTCAGGAAATCTTCATAGACTTCTTTCCAGCCCATGAATTTCGGATCGGTGCCGAGAAAAGTATTGTGCCAGAGGGTGACCAGCATCCCGTTCACATTTCTTACTTCCTTGTAATAATGCAACAATTGCTCCAGGGCCTGTGCAGGTGTATGCTTCAATTCGTAAAATGAATTGGCATCCATATAACAAAAGGGACAGATCCGTAAATCGGTGGTGGTTTCATTTTCCAGATCGTACCAGTAAAAGGGACTGGCCACAGAAGCCCTGAACCCATTGATCATCCCATAGCCCATCGAATGATCTTCTGTAATTCCCGCGGCCAGTAAACGACGGTACCCTTCCGGTAATGTAAAGCGGAGAAAGTGTTGTCTTGATAGAGTTACCGGTTTGCCGGTTATCGTTTCCAGCATCCCTTTCTCTTCAATGAGCAGTGAGTCCTTATCGCCGCTTTGCCAGGAAGGATGGATACCGGTCCGGTACTTTTCTGCATGTGCCGTGATCAGTGCCTGCATGGCTGAATGTGCCGGATCCGTATTCTTATCATACATTCCTTTGCGGGAAGCAAGCAGAAAAAAATAAAGCGGATCAAGCGTATAGTGTGTATGCAGGCGGTGCAACTGCTCAAAAGAATCAAAGGGATCGGGTTGGTGCCCGGTCAGCACCTGTATCCGCTGGCGGCAGCGTTTAAAATTTCCGGTGAAGAAGTCCCTTAAAAAGCCTCCCGTATTTCTTATCAGCCCTTTATTCAGGAAAGAAAACGCTTCATCAATATCATAAGTCGGCAGGAAGGTAAACACCTGTTCTTTGGGTATAAAGTCAGGAAACCTTGTCTTCAGCAATGCGGCCAGTTCCTTCAGCCAGTAATTGACCAGTGGTTGATCGAGGAATCCGTTGTTGAATGCCAATGATGCTGTATGCGGAAAACGGCCGTACAGATCATGGGTACAGGGCAGGTATTCCTCGTAGCGACTGAGAAGGTAGAAGCTGGCGGCGAATATATCAAAGGGATGATCGCCGCCTGATTCAAAGAAAAACACATACTCATTACTGTTAGCACAATGGATCTCCTGCGGACGGATGCCCTCTTCAAACAACAAGCCCGCAGGGTGCACCTGCAGGTCATTTACGGATATATGCCGTGAACTATAATTGATCTTCGGACCGGGATATTGTTCGAATACCTGTATATCGGTAGTCAGCTCAAGTGGCTCCCCGGTGAGTGCTTCACCGATAAAACCCGTAATATAACGGAGACGGGGTGTTATGGTTTCGGCAAACAGCAGCATGTATTTACTTACCACTTATAACTTACAACTAATCACTTTCTCTTTTCTTTCCATTGCTGATTAAAGGATTTTTGCGGAAAGTCCAGGGTACCGCGGTGTTCTTTCCAGCCTTTCATCAGGCTGTTCACCACCCAGCTCTTGGTACTTCCGTTGGCCATATTCATCCAGGAGCGGCGGAGCATGGCCTGCTTCCACATTTTCCAGGCGATCTTCTCGGTAAAGGTATTATGCCCGCCTTCCACCGCTTCATTCCGGTTCTCCAGCAGCAGTTCGTGCAGGTTGATCTTCACGGCACATACTTCTGTACAGTTGCCGCAGAGGGAAGAAGCATAACTCAGGTGTTTGAATTCATCCAGTCCCTGTAAGTGCGGGGTGATCACGGAACCGATCGGTCCGCTATACGGAGCGCCATAGGTATGTCCGCCGATATTTTTATAAACAGGACAGGCATTGAGACAGGCGCCGCAGCGGATACAGTATAAACTTTCCCGCATTTTTTCATTGGCCAGTATATTCGTCCGGCCATTATCCAGCAGGATCACATACATGTCTTCGGGCCCGTCCTTTTCATTGGCTTGACGCGGTCCGGTGATGATCGTGTTATAGACCGTTACCCGTTGCCCTGTACCAAAAGTGGAGAGCAGGGGCCAGAACAGGGCCAGGTCCTGCATAGAGGGAATCACTTTCTCGATCCCCGCGATCACGATATGTGTTTTGGGCATCGAGCAACTGAGTCGGCCGTTGCCTTCATTTTCCGTAATGGCAATACCCCCGATATCGGAAATGATAAAGTTGGCCCCTGTCACGCCTACTTCCGCCTGCACATATTTTTCTCGTAATACTTTCCGGGCCACCAGGGTCAGTTGCTCGGGTGTGGCCTTAGGGTCGGTACCCAGTTTATGGGAGAATAATTTCGCTACATCCTCCTTACTCTTGTGCATGGCTGGGGTTACAATATGATAAGGCGGCTCCCCATCCAGTTGCTGGATATATTCACCCAGATCCGTTTCTACGGATTCGATCCCGTTCTTTTCAAGGAATTCATTCAGGTGAATCTCTTCCGTCACCATACTCTTGCTCTTCACCAGGGTCTTGCAGTGCTTCTCTTCACAGATCTTCTTCACCGCTTCCAGCGCTTCGGCAGCATTCTCAGCCCAGATCACTTTAGCGCCTCTTTTGGTAATGGCGGCTTCAAAATCCTCCAGCTGGGTATCGAGGGTAGAGATGGCCTTCCATTTAATGTTCTTGGCCCGCTCGCGTGCCGTGTGCAGGTCGCTGAATTGCAGTTTGCCCTGCGGCACCACGGAATTGTATTTGCCGATATTGAAATTGATCTTCCGGCGGTGGTCACGGTCCGCCGCTTTGATGGTGCTTTTGGCAATAAAATCAGCAAATTTTTCTTTCACGTGACTGTTTTATTTTTCCTTGAAATCAATTTCTTCCCATTCACCCTTGGCAATGGTATCAAGGGCATTGTAAAAATCTTCTCCGTATTTACGGATCAGCGGTTCTTTGAGGAACTGGTACACGGGTACTTTTAATTCCTCCCCGAGATTACAACCCGGTTTGCACAATACTTCCCTGGGTTCATAATTCACTCTTTCGTAATCCCCGTTCTTTCCTTTCTTGGCAGTGATCGGGTACAAATGACAACTGATCGGTTTTTTCCAGCTGATCAGTCCTTCCCGGTAAGCCTGTTCAAATGCACATTTGATGATGCGTTGTTCATCATGAAAGGCAAATACGCAGATGCCTTTGTTACTGCCGATGGTATTGGTCACCCAGCCAAATTCATCATCTTTGGCAAACAGTCCGGTGCGGTCGATTTCTTTAATGGCATCGGCTGGCAGCAGGTGCTTAACTTTGTCATAGACTTCACGGATGATCTGCATCTCGGCTTCTTCCACGGGGGCCCCGGCATCGCCTTCCTCGCAGCAGCCGCCTTTACATTTATTCAGGTCGCAGACAAAGCGCTTGTCCACCACATCCTCACTAACCAGTATATTATCGATTACTATCAAGCGTTAAAATTTGACTCAAAGGTACGCCAGTTGTGGGTGAAAACACCAACGAAACTACTTCCACTTCAGCGTATTGATCAGGTGTTTCAGATCCTGCTTCAGAAAGTCATTTACAATACCCAGTGAGTCGGCATTGGGGGCGGCGTTGAAATAAAGGGCGCCGCGCAGGAAGTGTCGGGTGGAATCGGTCAGAAAGAACTGGTTGGCCGTGGCGGTATTTCCCCCGAGGGAAAAGTAGATGCCCTCCACCCCGTTGGGTGTCAGGATCAGGCTGTCATTGATCCCGGTGGATACATCCACGTGTTGCTTATAGGCCATTTTAAAACCATCACTCACGAGTGAGTCAAAATTATTTTGCGCATTGATCGGTTTGTAACTCACGTGGATCCGGCCTTCGAATTGCGGGATATCAATATTGATCCACCAGTCACCGGCTTTGTCCTCAAAGAAAGTAGTGTCCCTGATCACACGGGCATATACGGGATATTCAAACGTATACGGATAGCCGGGCTGGTCAAAGACCTGGTATTTCTTTTCAGGGAATGATATCCGGAAATAGCCTTTCTTTTTCCCTACGGAATAATCACTGTTGCAGGACAGGAGGCTGAAAGCGATCAGTACGATAGCGCAAAAAAAATAAGAAGAATGCTGACGGCTCATCCGGATCATGGTTTGGGTTTAATGGTCACTTTTACTAACTGGATACGGTTATTCTCCGCCTGCATGATGGCAAACTCAAAATCACCGCAGGGGATCACCCAATCCACGGTAGGCAATTCACCGGCCAGTTCCAGTACCAGTCCGGCCAGCGATTCACTTTCCCCTTTGATATGATCAAATGTATTCATCGGGATCTTCATGATCCGGCACATATCATGGATCATGATCTTTCCCTCGAAAATATAATTGTAGTCATCCAGTTTGTAACTGTCGTTCTCTTCCTCATCAAATTCATCCCGGATATCACCGATCACTTCTTCCAGGATATCTTCCATGGTCACGATCCCGCTGGTGCCGCCGAATTCATCCACCACTACCGCGAAGTGGATCCTTTTCTGCTGGAATTCCTTCAGCAGGTCCTCGATCAGTTTGGGCTCGGGTACAAAATAAGGCTGACGCATCAGCGAATGCCAGTCAAACTGCTCGTTCTCGTTGAGGTATGGGATCAGGTCCTTGGTGTTGAGGATACCCACCACTTCATCCAGACTTTCCTTATATACCGGCAGGCGGGAATAATGCAGTTCTTCCACACGGCGTACCAGTTCACCAAAACTGGAATTATAACTGATGCCGTTCACATAGAGCCGGCTACGCATGATCTGTTTCACTGAGATATTCCCGAATTTCACCACACCCTTCATGATATTTTTTTCCTCGGGGGAGGCTTCTTCATCGGTCTTGATATCAATCGCTTCATCCAGTTCCTGCATAGTGAGTGTGGCGGAGCGGTCGGCGCCTACTTTTTTTCCGATCCCGTCGGCCAGTTTGACGATCCATTTACTGAGTCTTCTTAACAGCAGATGAAGTCCTTCCACCAGGAAAGACCAGTCATAGGCAAAACGCAGGTTGTTCTGCGTGGCCCATACCTTGGGAAATATGCGTCCGATAAAGACCAGTACGATCACGATCGCCACCACTTTGATCACGAGTTCGGGAAAGGAGCCCAGCCGGCTGAAATCGATCAGTTCGGTAAGCAGGAAGTTGAACAAAACGATGATGCTGATATTGACAAAAGTACCGGCGATCAGCAGGGAGGCATATACTTCCTTGGGTTCTTCCAGCAGATTTACGATCCGTCTGGCTGAAGCGTGTTGTTTGGTCTTCAGCATATCCAGGTCCTTTTTATTCAGGGAAAACAGGGCCACTTCAGATCCGGAGATGGCAAATGTGATCACCAGTAATAACAGGAGGGTAACCGTAAGAAAAGTGGTCCCCTGCATATTTACTGATAACAGGAAATGAAGCAATTGACCTGGGAGCGAAAGCATATCCGGTAGAATTTCCAATGCGATGGATTTTAATTAAGTGGACCGGCTTGGCCGGTCATGATAACGGCAGCACCTGGGTCCTGCCGTCATTCCTGCAAAGGTATTGTATTTACAGTTTATGGTTAAAAGGGGAGATTTTCACCCGGATCACCCATGGGCATATCATTTCCACCCATGCCTTCCATGCCACCAGCTTCACCGGCGGGTCCGCCATCGGATCGCTTATCGAGCATGATCAGGTTATCGCCGACCACTTCGGTGGCAAATTTGCGGTTGCCATCCTTGTCGTCCCAGCTGCGGGTACGCAAACGACCCTCAATATAAACGAGGCTGCTTTTGTGCAGGTATTTCTGGGCCAGTTCGGCCAGCCCTCTCCAAAGTACAACGGTATGCCATTCGGTTTGTGAGACCAGCTTACCGTTTCTGTCCTTAAAGGTTTCGGTAGTGGCCAGCGGAAATTTGGCCACTGCAATATTGCCCTCCAGATGCTGTACATCGGGATCCTTACCCAGGTTCCCGATCAGCATGACTCTGTTAACTCCTCTCATAGGTTTATTCTTTAGGTTATAAATTCATCCAGGGGCTGCAATCGTCTTAAAGTTAAATCCTTTTTTCAGCGGAAACAACAAAAAAGGGTGCAATTCCGTGTTTTTAACAAGGGGTTTCACATCAGCCCCTGAGGTGTACATCCAGGTACTGATTGATCAGTCCGGGAAATGAATAGGCCTTCAGCTTCTTCTTACTCACCCACACCCAGTCTGCCTGGCCGGCCGGTTTACGATCCAGTTGTAAAGTGATAAACTGTCCGTGTACCAGCTGGTGCGACAATAACTGACGGGCCGATATGGCTGTCCGGGTTTGCAGGATAACGGCATCGCCTATCCATTTTTTCAGGTCCGCCTTTTTCATCAGGCTTTCAGGGGTCACCGGTTTCGCTGTTTCGATCAACGGAAATTCATACAGGTCCTGCCAGATATCTTTCGCTACCCGTTGTTGTACAGCGATCTGATCCTTATGTGTCAATACAAAATAGTTGAACCAGCGTTCACGAATCCGGTTCTTTTTTTGTTTGACCGGCAACTGGTCCACTTTGTTTTCCTTCAGGGCCACACATTTTTTCCGGAATACACAGCTCTTGCATAAAGGTGCGGCGGGTTTACAGATCACCGCACCAAAATCCATGATCGCCTGATTATAGGGACCGGGTTGCCTGGGGTCGAGTAATTCCTGGGCCAGTGCGGTGAACAGTTTCTTTCCTTCCGTTGAATCAGTTGATTGATCAATACCAAAATAACGGCTCAATACGCGGAACACATTTCCATCCACTACAGCATGAGGTAATTGAAAGGCAAAGGAGGAAATAGCTGCTGCGGTATAAGGTCCCACCCCTTTCAGTTGCAGGATCTGCTCATAGGTATCGGGGAAGTGGCCATTGTATTCTTTTACAATCAACCGGGCTGTAGCCAGCAGGTTTCTGCATCTTGAATAATAGCCGAGTCCTTCCCAGCACTTGAATACTTTTTCATCCGGGGCCTTGGCCAGCTGCTGAATAGCAGGAAATGTCCGTATAAAATTGTTGTAATAGGAAAGTCCCTGTTCCACGCGGGTTTGTTGCAGGATGATCTCACTGATCCAGATCCGGTATGGGTCTTTTTCCCCCTTCCAGGGCATCTGACGGGAATTTTGCTCCAGGTTCCATTGGAGCAGCCCCCGGGTAAAGGCGGCTTTTTGGGCAGATGAGGGGGGTGTAAACATGAAAAATGAGGTCTTTCGCTGGTTTTGGGGGTTAAATATCCGGGATTTTGAGAAAATTCCCGGGATTGGGCGAAAAAAAATATTTCTATTTAGTTGACTATCATCTAATTTTGTTCTAAATTGGTCTCGTTAAACCAATTAAACCCATCAAAAATGAGAAAAGCCGACCTGGTAAATCAGATTTCTGAAAAAACAGGCATACCCAAGGTAGATGTGCTTGTTACTCTTGAAACTATGTTCAAGGAAGTAAAGGACACCCTTGCTGCCGGCGAAAATATTTATATCCGTGGCTTTGGCAGTTTCATTACCAAGAAACGTGCTGCCAAGATCGGGCGTAATATTAAAAAGAATATAGCTGTTCATATCCCTGAGCACTATATACCTGCGTTCAAACCTGCCAAAGAATTTGTGGCAGAAGTAAAGAAACTGAAAGAGCCCAAACCTGATGCAGGTCCCGGGGAAGATGCGGAATAAGCTGATTCCTAAATAATCCTTCCACAATTAACCGCATATCAGGGCGTTTGAGGTACTTTTGCATCCTGAAATTTTTGATTTGTGAAGAAACCTCAATGGATCACACTCGCGATAGCCGTTACACTTACAGCAGCCATTTATTTTTTTGCGCGGACCACACCTGCCCAAAAATCTACATTAGCCACTGATAATCAGCAGCATTCTGCAGATGATGGGCATGACCACGGTCCTGCCGCCTCAACCTTTTCCATTGATACTTTATTGAATCAGGCCAAAAAAAGCCTGAAACCCGAACAACTGATCCGGATCAATAATCTGGAGAACAGTATTACGCGGGGTGATATTAAAAATCAGCAACTCAATGTGTATCACCAGTTATCGCATTTCTGGAAAGACACAGCCCGGATCTTTGAACCCTATGCCTGGTATGAAGCGGAAGGAGCAAGATTGGAAAATTCCGAAAAAAGCCTCACCTTTGCAGCCCGCTTATTTTTGGATGAGCTGCAAAACGACCAACTGGATAACAGGAGGATGTGGAAAGCATTGCAAGCCAAAGATTTGTTTGAACGTTCTTTGAAGATCAACCCGGATAATGATTCCGCTAAAGTTGGGCTCGGTGCCTGCTACCTTTTTGGCAATATTACTTCTAATCCGATGGAAGGTATTGCAAAGATCAGGGAAGTGGTACAGAAAGACAGCACCAATGTATATGCGCAGCTGACCCTGGTAAAGGGGTCCATGCTTTCCGGGCAATTCGATAAAGCGATCAGCCGTTTAGAAATGGTAATAAAGCTTCAGCCACGCAACTGGGAAGCACACCTGCTGATGGCTGATCTGTACGAAAGAAAACAGGAATTCAAAAATGCCATCAGCTGGTATGAAAAGAGTCTGCCCCTGCTTCCCCAACCGGAAGTGAAAGCAGCCGTGAAGCAACGGATCGAAGACCTGAAGAAAGAGGATAAGTAAACTTATTATAAACAAGTATTTAAATTCATTTGATTATGCCTTGTGGTAAAAAAAGGAAGCGTCATAAAATTGCGACGCATAAGCGTAAAAAAAGACTGAGAAAGAACCGTCATAAGAAGAGGAACAAGTAAGTTCTGGAGGTTTAAAAGGTTTAAAAGGTTCAAGAGGTTCGCTAACCTCTGAAACCTTTTAAACTTATTCAACCTTTTTAACTTTCAATTCAGTTCACCGGTTGTTTCGCCGTATACGTTTGCACCCCGCCCTCATTAACCCGCAAATTTTCTACAGGTACAACCCCGCATTCCATACGGATGCCTGGCAACTGGTGTTTACAGCACTAAGGTGTTTCATTTATGTAAGCTGTAATGAACAAAGAACTAATTATCAATGCGGCTCCCCAGGGCGTTGAGATCGCCTTGCTGGAAGACAAGAAGCTGGTAGAACTGCATAACGAAAAAACGGATGCACGTTTTGCCGTGGGAGACCTGTATCTCGGAAAAGTCAAGAAACTGATTCCGGGACTGAATGCGGCATTTGTGGATGTGGGTTTTGAAAAAGACGCCTTCCTTCATTATACCGACCTGAGTCCCTATGCCAAATCCCTCCTGAAGTTCACCACTATGTGTATGAACAACAAATCAGAGCAGGGACTTGATTTTGGCAAATTCACTATTGAGCCGGAAATTGTTAAGACCGGGAAGATCAATGAGGTACTGGGTGGTAAACCGCATATCCTCGTTCAGATTCTTAAAGAACCCATCGCGGCCAAAGGCCCCCGCCTGAGCTGTGAAATTTCCCTGCCCGGTCGTTTCGTTGTACTCACTCCTTTCAATGATATAGTAGCGGTATCCCGGAAGATCCATTCCTCCGAGGAAAGAAAGCGTCTGCAGAAGATCGTGGAAGCGATCAAGTCAAAGAATTTCGGGGTGATCGTACGTACAGCTGCCGAAGGCAAGAATACGGCCGAACTGCATGAAGACCTTTCTGCATTGGTGGAAATGTGGGAGACCATTCAGAAAAACCTCAAAGGAGCCGTGGCCCCCGCCAAGATCCTGAGTGAACAGACCAAGACCACGAGTATCCTGCGTGATCTGCTGAACGAGGACTTCAACCGGATCGTGGTCAATGACAAAACGATCTTTGCAGATACCAAAAGCTATATTCAGCGGATCGCCCCGGATAAAGCGGATATCATATCTTTTTACCAGAACGGATCCACGATCTTCGACTCGTTCGGGATCACCAAGCAGGTAAAATCCTCTTTCGGCAAAACCGTTAATCTCAACAGCGGCGCCTATGTGATCATTGAGCATACGGAAGCCCTGCATGTGATAGATGTCAACAGCGGATACAAAAGTGTCAGCAATAACCAGGAGCAGAATGCCCTGGAGACCAATCTGGAAGCAGCCGAAGAAATTGCCCGTCAGTTACGCCTGCGTGACCTGGGTGGTATTATCGTGGTCGACTTTATCGATATGAAGCTGCCGGACAACAAACGGAGGCTGGTGGAGAAAATGGAAGAGTTCATGAGTACCGACCGTGCCAAGCACGCGGTGCTGCCGATCTCCAAATTCGGACTGATGCAGATCACCCGCCAGCGGATGAAGCCGGAAGTGAATATCAACACACAGGAAGTCTGCCCGAGCTGTAACGGTACCGGAAAGATCTCTTCTACCCTGCTGCTGGAAGATGAAATTGAAAAGAACCTCAGTTACCTCATCACGCATAAGAACGGCAACCTTAAACTGGTGGTACACCCGATCCTCTACTCCTATCTTTCCAAAGGCTGGCCCTGGAATACCAAGATGGCCAAATGGAAACGCAAGTTTGGACAGAAGACAAGACTGGAGCAGGACAGCAACTATCATCTTACCGAATACAAATTCTTCGATAAGCATGATGAGGAGATCAAACTTTAAAAGGATTTCGGGCTGAGTGAATTGTAGTAGTCAAAGAGTGCCGCCAGCATATCATTATTTCTGTAGTTCATTTTTCGGTCTTTCAGCCACTTGCTGACTTCTTCCTTATGATCATCCATGAGGGCGAGGATGGATTCCTTATCGCGTTTCAGTTTGCGTATCACGCCCTCCTGGAGGATATAGTAATCTGTGCGGGCTTTATAAACTTTCCTGATCTCCCCCGACATTTCATTTTTTTCCTGCACCAGTTCCCGCCGGTCATAAAACAGCAGTTTCAATTTGCCATCTGATAACAGTTTATAGAAATGGCTGCCATCCTGTTTGTCAATGGGCGGGCAGCCGCTGATAAACCGGTATTGGACAACTCCGGTAACTGAATCGATGATATTTACCTGATGTACCAGCCCGTTCTCGGCCACGATCAGTTTTCCCTGAGAAGTCATCAGCTGCAGTTCCTGGTTCAGCAGATCGATCCGTACATACACCTGCTCATAAACGGTACCCTTACTCAGCACCAATTGGGCATGGAGCAGTTCATCCCTGAAAAACGGAGAGCCTTCCGCATCCGGCTCATATACCCTGAAGGGTCGTCCGTTAAAATCAGTGGTACTTATTTCATTGGCGTATTTATTGGAGAGTGTTGGCACCCCCGGAAGGGCCACATTCTTGGGCCGGACTCCCTGCGCATTTATAAAAGCCGGCAGGGAGAACAGGAGTAGTACCAACAAGCGGTGTGATCTCAGTTGCATCATATGAAATTTACAGATTAACGGCAGAATAAAAAAGCCCTGGTCATTTAAACCAGGGCTTTTTTTATAAATACGTTGTATTTATTATTTAGGGTTAACCACGGGAGCAGAACCTGCAGCCGGAGGGTTATAGGCCAGTTCATTATCGGGAACATCCCAATAATCGAGATAACCGTATTCGATCGTGGCATTGGTATTCACCCCACCACTGTTGGATACAACCACACAACCGGTGCGGCCGCCACCTGCAGATACAGGCTCACTTACTTTCCAACGACGGGCATCATAGAAAGAAAGACCACGGAAAGCAAGGGCGACCCTTCTTTCACGACGGAGTTCTTCTTTTGCCTGTGCGAGGGTAAGACCGGTACCGGCCACATTGGCGAGGCCCGCTCCGAGGTATGTGCGAACTGCATCGATCAGTTGCAGTCCGTTTTCAACCTGGTTGGAATAGATCAGGGCTTCCGCTCTCATCAGTGCATTTTCTTCGTAGGTAGTTGCCAGGGGAAGTTCAAAAGCACCAGTGGCTGTATTGGCATAGATATAGGCTCCTGCCACGCTATTACCACCATTGTAGAGTGTGAAACGGGTATTAAAGGCATTACCACGGTCGGTATTACCGATCCAGGTTGTACCCTGCTTAACGTTCTGTGTATAGCGCTTGTCGCCGGCTTTGAAATCCTGTACCCAGCGCTCACTCAGTTTGTAACCACCACCGCCGGGAGCAGTGCTCTGTACACGGGCAGAAACGAAACCGTTTGAGGAAGGCAGGAAGTCACCGGTAGCTGTAGTACGTCCGGTGAAGATATTATCGGTAGCAGTAAGACCGCTGTTGGTCAGGGTCAGGATATTGGTCCAGTCACCTGCTGTCATTGCTGCCGTTGTTTTGTTCACCAGGATATTCCGTGCTTTCAGTGTATTGATCGTACGGATCCACATGGCAGTAGTGGGAGGCGCCCCTTTACCGGCCTGGCAGAAAGAAGGGATCAGTTTACCAATGATGGCATCATAATCTGCCGTGCTGGTGGCCTGTCCGAGGTCGGCAATAGCCGCATCCAGTTGTGCTGTTGCTTCTGTGATGATCGCTTCCTTGGTCACATAGTTACCATTGGTGGCACTGGCGGTATTGTTGATGATACCTGCATAGTAAATGGAACCGATATGAGAGTAGGCATATCCTTTCCAGAAATGGGCCCATGCTTTCAGGGTGGCCACTTTGCTGGCCGTGTTACCGGTAAAGGTCACGTTCGGGATGATATCCAGGATCGTGTTACAGGCGGAGATCATGTTGTACATATAAGCCCACTCGTAATAAGCGAAGTTGGATCCCTGCTGATCATTTTTATTGATCGTACGGAAAAAGGTCGTCCACTTATTCGGGTTATTGGGATTCACCACAACAGAGGCGTTATCCAGGGTTACTTTATCCGGACAACCGATCTGGTTCAGGAAGGCGTTGGCCGCTTCTGCACCGATCACATCGCCGAGAAGTTCATGGAAGCCCATGGCACCGGACCAGAACAGTCCGAATACACCATCGCCGTATTTCAGGTTCTTAAATCCGTTCACATATACCCCGCCGGTGGCAAGGGCTGTGATCCCCGATTCCGTCGTAGAGGCGGACGGCGTCGGTTCGTTGGGGTTCTTAACATCCAGCTGCTTTTTACAACCTGAGATCAGCAGAGCGGATGCAGAAACTATTAAAAATATTTTTTTCATAATCATTTTAGTTTTTAGAATTAAAAGCCAAGGTTAAGCCCTACCTGGTAAGATTTGATGTTGGGGATGGAGTTGTGATCCACACCACGGTCCCAGGAAGAGTTCAGTGAACCAGAGCTGATCTCCGGATCCATACCTGTGTACTTTGTAATGGTCAGGATATTGCGGCCGGTGAACACCAGTTGCGCCTTGCGGATGCCCGGCACTTTGATGAACTTGGCGAGGTCGAATGCAGCTGACAGGTTACGCAGACGTCCGAAGCTGGCATTCTCATAGAAATAATTCTTTGTACCGTTACGGGATACCTGGGCATAAACACCGCGGTAGAAGGCGGTCCATGCACCGGTCTCGCCATTGATAGTGATCTGATCGTCATAGTCACCATGGATACCATCACGATACATCCACTCTTTGGTCTGGTTGTACAGATGGCTTCCATATACCCAATCCCACTGCATGGAGAAGTTGATCCAACCGTCAAAAGTCACATCATTGATGAAGGACATATTGAACTTAGGGTTGGGGTCGCCAAAGCTGTATTGGTCAGGTGTAACGTAGGGTTGCTTGTAGTTGGGTTTTGCTGCATTGGCATATACCACCCAGCCATTGCTGGCCACGGCAAAATCCTTCTGATCAGCTGCAGCGATATAAGGCTGTCCGGTTGCAGGATTTACCTGGTCTACAGAGTGCAGCATCAGGTAACCAAACAACTGTCCGATCTTCTTGCCGGCTTCCAGCACATAGCCAGAGCTACCTGCATTGGAGATCAGTACGATCGGTTTGTCTTTCACGAAAGAGATCTCAGAAGACTGCCTGCCGAAGTTGGTGGTGAAATTCCAGTTCAGTTTTTTAGAAGAATACATGGCCACATTCAATGAAGCCTGTACACCACTAGATTTCAGTCCAAAAGCGTTGTCGATCACACTACCGGTACCGGTAGAAGGAGCGGCATCTGTAGGCCAGATCGCGTTATCGGTCTTCCTGTCCCAGTAAGAGAACGAGAAGTTGAATGTACGGGCCCAGTTTCCTTTGAAACCTTTGATAGCGATATCTGTACCGATCTCTGTTTCAGAAGAAACTTCCACACTCAGGTCCGGATTGGGGTTGGTAGTGGGGAAAGAGAAGGCCACATTATCACCCATTGAGTTGGGAGAAAGGGTGATGTAACGGTTGAAGGGGCCAGGCTGGATACCGGCCTTACCGAATGCACCACGCAGTTTCACTTCACTCAGCACATTACCCACTTTGCTGTTGTTCCAGAATCCGAGAGAGGATACACGGAAATAACCATTGAAGTGAGGGAATGTGAAGGGCTTGGAACCACGGCCGAATGCAGAAGAATAATCCGTTCTGAATCCGCCGCTGATACCACCGATCTCACCATAATCGAATTTCTGATCAAATACATAACCATATGTGATGAACGGAGTGGTCCGGTCGGTCACGATCTTGTAGTTGATCATATTCTCTGCTGTATAAGGCAGGAAGGAAGGTGCATCAGTACCATACGCCAGGTACGCTTTGTTTACATTTTTACGATAGTCGAATCCGCCATACGTGGTGGATTTGATCGGGAGTTTTAAACCGAAGTCCTTATCCAGATCCAGCCGTATGGTCATTGAAGGCAGGAAGTTCTGGAAAGTGGTGCGGTAAAGCTGGTCATTGATCTCACCGGTCTCGGTACGGCTGTTGGGCGCACCGGCACTGTAACGGGGAGAATAATATTCCAGCCAGTATTGCCAGTAATCCGCATTCAGATTATCATCCTGCGCATCGATCGTATAACGGATAGACTGGTTCTGATAGTTCAGACCATATTTCACATCCGCTTCGAAGAATTTCAGGAATTTGTAGTTCAGGTTGAATGACTGCAGTACATCCACTTTGTTGTCGTTGGGGTGGCCATACTGGAACATGTAATTCGGGTTGAAACCGTTTACACCCACACCATCACCAAAATAAGCACCATAGCTGCCATCAGAAGTCTTGTATCCATAGTCAGCAAAAGGACGGGAGTTGTTCAGGGCGTAGAAAGTGGTACGTCCTGTTTCATCCATCAGTGTATTATGGGTGTAGATCAGCTGTGTAACTGAACGGAACTTCAGGTTCTTCATCAGTTCCACACCAAAGTTGGACACAAAGTTGGAACGCTCATATTTACCATTACCGGTAAATACGCTTTCCTGGCGGGAATTAGAAGCCGCAATATTGAAATCCATTTTATCTTTTGAACCGCTGATCGTAATAGAGTTGTTATACGTCAGGGCAGTCTGGAAGAACTGCTTGTAGTGATCGTAATACTTCAGGTTCTTATCGTACTTCTTATTATTGTTGTTGGTCACAGAAAGACTGTTCCAGATCACATTCTCTTCGTAGTGACTGTAATCGTTGTCGAACACAAGCGGGTTACCACTACCACCTAAAACGTTTCCGCTGGCGTCTGTTTCAAGACTATGATAATAGGCTTTGTGCATACCACCAACATTCAGCAGCGAGTTGCTGGCAACGCTGGAAGAGATATCCACCTGTACGCGTCCGCTTCTTCCTTTTTTAGAGAAGAGCTGGATAACGCCGTTGGCACCTTGTGCACCATACATGGTAGCGGCAGCCGCACCTTGCACTACTTCTATACGCTCAACAGAAGTAAGGTCGAGTGAATTCAGGTCGGTTACTTTTACTTCGATACCATCGAGCAGTACCATCGGATAGGTACCTGCACGGAGGGTATTGATACCACGCAGCAGGATCTGTGCGCCCTGGCCGGGGTTACCGTTTACAGAACTGATCTGTGCACCGGGGATCTTACCAACCAGTGCCTGGTCAATAGAAGCCGTAGGGGCAGCAGGCAGTTTGTCGGCAGTTACGCTTTCTACAGCGATCGCCATCTTCCTTTTGGTAGTGGCCGCACCGGTACCTGTAACTACCACTTCACTCAAAGCACGTGCATCTGCATCCAGCTTTACCGCAATAGTGGTGGATGAACCTACATTCACCTCTTTTTGTTCAAAACCCACTGCGCTGATCACCAAAACCGTGTTGGGAGCAACATTGATTTTGAATGTTCCGTCAGTACCGGCACCGGTACCAACTCTGGAGTTTTTAACGTTAATTGAAGCACCATTCAGTGGCGCCCCGTTTGCATCAGTAACCTTACCGGTCACTTCCCTGGTCTGAGCTGAAAGAATCTGAGCCGAAAAAAGCACAAATCCCAGCAAGAGCAGTCTTAGTTTACTCATGTGTGTTGGTTTTTAGAAATATAAGAAGGGATAAATATATATTAACCTTGCCTTAACAAAACAAGAAAACCATGCAGTTCGCTGCATGGTTTTGAATTTTGATTTGAATCAACTAACTAATGTTAGCTTCTGTCCCTGCTTCCCATATATATCATAATATATTGTATTAATTGCACAACCGCTGCCAGGGCCGCCACCACATACGTGGTTGCTGCCCATTTAAGGGCATCCTTGGCTTTGGGAAATTCCACCGAGTTGGTGATATTGGTCTGCCGCAACCAGGCCAGGGCCCTTTTGCTGGCATCAAACTCCACCGGCAGGGTCACCAGGGTAAATAATACCGTTACCGCCATAATAATAATACCTACCAGCAGGATCGTCGGGTTCCTGGTACTGGCCAGCACCACCATACCCGCCAATAAGATCCAGTTGACCAGCATAGAACTCCACTGAACAGCCGGGACCATCTTACTACGGAACATCAGGGGACCATATTGCGTGGCATGCTGTACCGCGTGCCCGCACTCGTGGGCGGCTACCGCTGCCGCAGAAATACTGGTACCATTATAGACTTCCGGACTCAGATTCACCGTCCGGTTCACCGGGTTATAGTGATCAGACAGAAACCCGTCAACAGATATAACTTTTACATCATATATTCCGTTTTCCCGGAGCATTTTCTCGGCGATCTCCCGCCCGGAAAGGCCGCTGGAAAGCCCTATTTTACTGTACTTGGTGAACTTACTTTTGAGTACGGCAGAGACCAGGAAACTGAGTCCCAGAAACACCAGCGAAACGATAAAAATCTCACTTGTCATGGCTTAAGAATTGTTTAATTTATTACCAGTTATAACAAATTTGCGACCATTTGGATCAGTCCCCTTTTTTTCAGTCGTTTTGTCATTTCCCGTTTAAAAAACAGTCTTTTTTTAAACGGTTAGTTAAAGATAGCGCTTTTTATAAAAGATTGATAACTATTTAACAATCAATTATTTAAAAAATCAATTTCATTGATTTTCAGCATAGTTATAAATGCCTGACAGACCATTTTAGTTATGCACAGCAGCAAAAATTTATTTTGAAATGTGGGGCATAATTGTAACTTAGCAACAGAATTTAATGGGTTAGTAAGTAAGAGGGTCAGTCGTCAGATTGGCCCTTTTTACATTTCAGGAATGCCCGCTTTTTTTTCTTCCATCTTTCTTTTTTTCAGCACCGTTTTTTTATCCATAACAGATCATCCTTGTTGTCAGATCCGCGATCCTTTCTGCTTGCAGTTCCAAATCATTTAATTTTATCGCATGAGTAAAGCAAAATCAACATTTTTTTGCCAGCAGTGCGGACATGAATCGGTGAAATGGGCGGGTCAGTGTCCTTCCTGCGGACAATGGAACACGTTCGTGGAAGAACTCGTGCAAAAAGATAAAGGAAAGAATGAGCAGGGATGGAAAGAATACAACACCGAAAAAAGAACGGCGAAAACGGTTTCATTGAATGAAATAAAAAGTAATGAAGAGCGGAGACTGCCAACGGCCGATGCGGAACTGAACCGGGTACTCGGTGGTGGTATTGTTCCAGGAAGTCTTGTATTAGTGGCCGGCGAACCCGGCATCGGTAAATCAACCTTGTTTTTACAGAACGGATTATGGCTTAAAGAAATTGTAGTGCTCTATATCAGCGGGGAAGAAAGTGAACAACAACTGAAGATGCGCGCCGACCGGCTGGGTCTGAAGAATGATCAGTTTTACCTGCTGACAGAAACCTCCACACAAACGATCTTCCAGGAAATAAAGAAACTGAAACCACAACTGGTGATCGTGGATTCCATTCAGACCTTACAAACCACCCATATTGAATCTTCCCCCGGCAGTGTATCACAGATCCGTGAATGTACAGCCGAGTTCCAACGTTTCGCCAAAGAGACCAATACACCGGTATTTCTCATTGGACATATCACCAAAGACGGAAGTATCGCCGGACCCAAGATCCTCGAACATATGGTGGATACCGTACTGCAGTTTGAAGGCGACCGTCATTATGCCTATCGTATCCTGCGCACCTTAAAGAACCGTTTTGGCAGTACGGCCGAACTGGGTATCTATGAAATGACCGATACCGGTATGCGGGGCGTACTCAATCCCAGTGAGATCCTGATCACGCAGAAAGAAGATCAGTTGAGCGGGATCGCCATTGCAGCCACGATCGAAGGCATGCGTCCTCTGCTGATCGAAGTACAGGCTCTCGTCACGCAATCCGTGTATGGAACACCGCAACGAACTGTGAGTGGTTTTGACCTGCGCCGTTTACAATTATTATTGGCCGTACTGGAGAAAAGAGGTGGGTTCCATTTTGGTATGAAAGATGTGTTCCTCAATATTGCAGGAGGCATCAAAGTGGAAGACCCATCCATCGACCTCGCTGTACTTTGTGCCCTGCTCTCCTCGTATGAAGATGTGACCCTGCCGCAACACATCTGCTTTGCCGGTGAAGTGGGACTCAGTGGCGAGATCCGCGCCGTGAACCGGATCGAACAACGGATCGCGGAAGCCGAAAAACTCGGGTTTGAAAAAATACTTGTCTCCAAATACAATCAGAAAGGTCTGGCCAAACAGAAATTCAATATAGAAGTGGTGACCATGGGCCGCGTAGAGGAGGTGTACCGGTATTTATTCTGAGTCTTTCCCTAGATTTAGGATCCAAACCTTATCGCTATGTTGTTATTCAAAGAAATGAAGGAAGCCCTCCTTCACTTCCTCTTTCCGCATACCTGCTGCGGTTGTGGCTCCGATATATTGCCCGAAGATTCCACGCTCTGTCTGCGCTGTCTGCATGCATTACCCGAAACGGGTTTTGAACGGCATCCGTCCAATCCGGCAGAGAAGATGTTCTGGGGTAGACTACCCCTGCAAATGGCCAGTGCCACGTATTACTTCACCAAAGAATCACTGGTACAACACCTGATGCACCAGCTGAAATACAAAGGCAACAAAGAGCTTGGGCTACAACTCGGGATGCTCATGGGGGAAGCATTAAAAAAATCAGGTCGCTTTCATGCGGATGCACTGATCCCCCTCCCCTTATTTCCCGGCAAAGAAAAAAGAAGAGGCTATAACCAGGCCACTGTACTCTGCGAAGGAATGTCGGCCGTTCTGCATATTCCCGTATGGAACCAGGCAGTGCAACGACCGGAACATACCGAAACACAAACCAAAAAAGGAAGAGTGGAGCGCTGGAAAAATATGGAAGGCAAGTTTATGGTACAGGATACAGCTCCCCTGCATCATAAAAAATTATTGCTCGTGGATGATGTGGTGACCACAGGGGCCACCCTGGAATCCTGCGGATCGGAATTATTGAAAATTCCCGGTGTACAACTCGGTATCGCCACCTTATGTATTGCCGCTCGTTAATGTCAGATTCATGACTTATTTTTGATTCCAATGAAGTTACCCGGACTCCTGGCCATATCCTTGCTGATCTTTCTTTATTCCTGTAAGAAAGATTCATTTATTACTTCTCCTGAAGCCCGGGTAGGACTCAGCACAGATACGCTACAGTTTGATACTGTTTTTGTGAATGCCGGCTCCACGTTCCGGGCACTGACCATTAAGAATGAAAATGACCAGACACTGCGTCTTTCCTCCGTTAAACTGATGGGGGGCACTTCCTCCGTTTATAAAATGAATGTGGATGGCACACCCGGTACGCAGTTCAGCAACCTGGAGATCGCGGCCAATGACAGCCTCTTTGTTTTTGTGCAGGTCAATGTAAATCCCACAACGGCCAACCTGCCCTTTGTGATACGCGACAGTATACAGATCGAATACAATGGCAGGCAGCGGAAAGTACAACTCGAAGCCTGGGGACGTAATGCCCATTTCTACCGAGACCGGGTACTCAGCAGCAATGAGACCTGGAACAATGATCTGCCCTATGTGATCCTGGGATCATTGATCGTGCCAACCGGAAAAACACTCACGATCAATAAGGGCTGCCGGATCTATATGCACGCCGATGCACCGTTTATTGTAGATGGCACCCTGATGGTGAATGGTCAAAAAGATACGGCCGACCGCGTGTATTTCCAGGGCGACCGGCTGGATGAACCCTATAAAGATTATCCGGCCAGCTGGCCCGGACTCTTCTTTTTGTCCAATGCAAAAGATAATGTGCTGAATTATGCCATTATTAAAAATGCCTATCAGGCCATCGGGATTCAGGGACCATCCCTCAACAGTAATCCCAAACTGATCCTTAACGAATCGGTCATTGATAATGCCTATGATGCAGGGATCATTGGCCTCAACTCCAGTCTGCGGGCCCGGAATTGTCTGATCACAAACTGCGGAAAAAACCTCTATCTCGTGCAGGGGGGCAATTACCAGTTTACCCATTGCACCGTGGTGACCTATGCCAATCGCTTTATTGAACACAAAGAACCCGTACTCACGTTGTCCAATACGGCCAACAGTCTAACCAATCCGCTGGATGCTGTTTTCCGGAATTGTATTTTCTGGGGAGAGAACGGATTGGTGACCGATGAAGTGCTGGTGCAGAAAAGCGGCAGCGGAATCTTCAATGTACACTTTGATTATACGCTCTGGAAAGTACAGACTCCGCCGGCCAACAGTACCATTACCCAGGCTATCAATAACCAGCCCCCGCTGTTCGACAGTATTAATACCGCTGACCAGTATTATGATTTCCGGCTCAAAACCGGTTCTCCGGCACTGAATAAAGGCGTTAATGCCGGGATACTCACTGATTTAGATGGAAAGCCCCGCCCGGTGGGTTTGCCCGATCTGGGTTGTTTTGAAAAACAATAAGCAACCCGTTTATCCTTTTCTTCCGTTCAGAGAACCAGACGACCGTATTTTTGTTATTCAATCTATTAAACCAGCGCAACATGAAAGCCTTACTGATCACATTAGTTATGAGTACTCTATTAACAGCCGGCTCCATTTATGATTTTAAAGTGGCCGGACTGGATGGAAAAGAAATTGACCTCTCCGCTTATAAAGGGAAAAAGGTCCTGATCGTAAATACCGCATCCAAATGCGGACTGACGCCGCAGTTCGACGGATTAGAGGCTTTATATAAAAAGTATAAAGACAAGTTGGTGATCATTGGTTTCCCGGCCAACAATTTCGCCGGACAAGAGCCCAAGAGTAACAGCGAGATCAGCGAGTTCTGCAAGCAGAATTATGGCGTTACCTTCCCGATGGCCGAAAAGATCTCGGTTAAAGGGGATGATGCGCACGCACTCTATAAATTCCTGAAAGAGCAGGCCGCTGCCAAAGGATTTGCGGATCCCGTAACCTGGAACTTTGGTAAATTCCTGATCAATGAGAAAGGCGAACTGATCGCCACATTTGCCCCCAAGACCGCACCCATGAGTGAAGAAATATTAAAATACCTGAATTAATACGCCGGACGGTTTCTACAGTGAGACGAAAGACCTGTGCTTTGTGGCGCAGGTTTTTTTTTGATTATTTAGCATAGGAAGGTGTCCAATGGCAATTGAAAATTGAGCATTGAATACCTGCCTGCCGGCAAAGGCAGGTTGAGCATTGCTTTTCTTAGTTAGGAAATGTTCAATCGTCAATATTCATTTATCAACGCTCAATTATATCCCAATAAGATTTATTTTCGCCCTCCATGCCATTCTCCCAGGTCATAGGACAATCCGCGGTCAAGCAGCAACTCGCCGAACTGTTACAACACAACCGGCTGAGCCACGCTTTGCTATTCCTGGGAAAAGAAGGCAGTGGCGCCCTGCCTTTAGCTTTGGCCTTTGCACAATATGTAGTCTGTGAGAAAGCGAATCCAAAGAAAGTGGTAGCTGCAGGACCTTCTCTTTTTGGAGACGATACCGTTGAGAGCGGCCCCACTCACCACACACCACTCACTACTGACTCCTGTGGCGTTTGCGCTGCCTGCCTCAAAGCCCAGCAACTCGTACATCCGGATATCCATTACTCTTATCCTACCGTAACGAAGAAAGCCGGGGAGAAACCGATCGCCACTGATTTTATTACGGAATGGCGGGAGTTCATCAAACTCAATTCGTACGGAAATCTTTTTGATTGGATAGAAATGATCAAGGAGAAGGAAAACAGTCAGGGAAAGATCACGGCAAGGGAATGTGATGAGATCATTAAGAAGCTCAGCCTGAAAAGTTTTGAAAGCGAATATAAGATCCTGGTGATGTGGATGCCCGAGGAACTGGACAAGGAAGGCAACAAACTGTTGAAAATAATTGAGGAACCGCCGCCCAATACCCTGTTTATCCTGGTGGCCGAAAATGAAGA
The DNA here is from genome assembly GCA_943370345.1 of Chitinophaga pinensis. Lineage (GTDB taxonomy): Bacteria > Bacteroidota > Bacteroidia > Chitinophagales > Chitinophagaceae > JJ008. The sequence continues at coordinate 27,506 of CALRQQ020000001.1, read as the reverse complement.
GATGGTGCTGCCCACCATCCTGAGCCGTTGTCAGCTGGTAAAAGTGCCGGCACTGGATAACAGTGATATTGAAGAAGCCCTGATCAGCCGTAACAAGACGGAACCCGCGATCGCCCGTCAGGTAGCCGGAGTAAGCGAAGGTAATTACCGGGAAGCCCTGCAGCTGGTTCAGCATGCCGAGGAAGACTGGCTGATCATGTTAAGGGAATGGATGAACGCCATTTTAAAAGGAGGACCCATTGCGCAGACCAAATGGGTGGAAGAAGTGAGCCGGCTGGGAAGGGAAAAACAAAAGCAGTTTCTCCGTTATTTTAACCACCAGCTCGAACTGGCCATTCATTACCGGATCCGGGGCGAGGCACTGAATATTGGCGAAAAAGAGCGGGATTTTGCCATCCGGCTGAACCGGTTTGCTTCCATTGAACAGCAGGAAGCCATTATTGAGGAGCTGGACAAGGCCAGTTACTATATCGAACGCAATGCCCATGGCAAAATGCTCTTCCATGCGCTGACCATTAAACTATACCATATTATTCAGGATAAGGTTGTATTTTTGATGGAGTGAGACGGAAGAGTGGGGTGTGGAATATAGAGAGTGGGAAATACAAGAACAGGTAAATCCCTGGGTTACAAGTTGGTTAAGTATCTAATTTCATTTTATATAGTTTTATAAATAGCTGACAAACAGTATTTTGCCATAAACTATATGCCCGCCTGTAACCTGGTTACGCTTTTCCCCTTTTGATTTTTTAATCTTTAATTGCTACCGGAGTAGATCCGGAACATTTAGTTATATGGGTTGTACAGGTTGCAGTACGGATACCGGCGGAAAGCCGAACGGATGTAAGAGCAACGGCGGATGCAGTTCCGGCGGTTGCAACCGCATGAACGCGCATGACTGGCTGCGCAACCTCCCCATGACCGATTTTGACAGTGCCTGCAAAGTGATTGAAGTGAGTTTCAGTCAGGGCACACGAAAGGATTTCTTCCGCAATCCCACATTACAACCCTTTGAAAAAGGAGACCTGATCTGTGTGGAAGGGGTGAGTGGTTTCGACCTCGGGGAAGTATCCCTCACCGGTGAGATCGTTCGCCTGCAGATGAAGAAAAGGAATGTGAAGGAAGACAACCCCGAAATGAAGAAAGTATTACGCAGGGCCACCGAGCGTGATATTGATACATGGAAACAGAATAAAGCACGTGAACCGGAAGCGGTCATCCGCAGCCGGGCCATTGCCAAGCAGCTCAGACTGGACATGAAGATCAGCCAGGTGGAAATGCAGGCCGATGGACGTAAAGCGACCTTCTTCTATATTGCCGATGGACGGGTGGACTTCCGGGAACTGATCAAAGTATATGCGTCCGAATTCAAGGTAAAAGTGGAAATGCGCCAGATCGGTGCAAGACAGGAAGCCGGTAAAGTAGGCGGTATTGGTAGTTGTGGCCGTGAACTCTGCTGCAGTACCTGGCTGACGGATTTTAAATCAGTGAACACCGCTGCGGCACGTTACCAGAATCTCTCCATCAACCAGACCAAACTCAGCGGACAGTGCGGTCGTCTCAAATGTTGTCTCAACTACGAACTCGATACTTACCTGGATGCTTTACAGGGATTCCCTGACAACTGCGATGTATTGCAGGTAGCCAAGGGTAATGCCTTCCTCATCAAGAAAGATATTTTCAAGAACCTGATGTGGTATACGTTGCCCGACAGCAACAAACAATACCCGCTGACCATTGAACGCGTTCAAAAGATCAAGGCCCAGAACCGTCAGGGCATCACACCGGATGAACTCGAACCGGTAGATGTAACCAGCGGTAAACAGAAAGAAGCTGAACCGGAAATGGTGGAACTGGTCGGACAGATCAGTCTGCGCACGTTGGAAAAAGCAGAAAAGAAAAAGAAACAACAAAACCAGCAACGGCAGCAACGTCCTCAACAACGCGGTGGCGGACAGCCACAACAAGGTGGAGGGCAGCAGAACCGAGGACCACAACGTGGTGGCGGGCAACAGGGCGGAGGGCAGCAAAACCGGGGACCACAGGGTGGTGGCGGTGGACAACAAGGACAAGGTAACCGTAACCAGGGTGGACAGGGCAATCAGCCAAGACCGAATAATCCGAACCGTAATCAGGGGGGGCAGCAAGGCCAGCAACGTGGTGGTGGTCAGCAAGGACAAGGCAATCGCAATCAGCCAAGACCGAATAATCCGAATCGTAATCAAGGCGGACAACAAGGAGGCGGACAGGGCAATCAACCACGACCTAATAATCCCAATGCCGGGCAAGAGGGTAATCAATCCTGATCATTCAATAAATGAAATAAGATATCGACTGCTGCGTCCCGCAGCAGTTTTTTTTATAGATGCAACCGGCACTTTTTAAATAAACATATATGGATCGGTTCAGGAACAAGGGGTACCGGTTACAAAGTCATATGCACAAAAATCAAGACCCGTGCAGTACGTGTGGTCGAAATGATCATTTTAAGATCAAGGATAATTTAACCAATGGCACATTCTGATCATTAGCGATCATGGTATGAAACACATAAACACAGTCATCACCTGTAGAGCCATCTTTCCGGACATATGAGGGGGTTAATAGCCTGTGCCTGTTCTCAGGCGGTATCTTTTATTCGTGCGTATCAGCACCGAGGGACTTGTAGATCGCATCCTGGATCTTGCCACGGATGAGGAGCTGTGAGAGCTTATTGTTATCACGGGTAGGGAACGCCCGGTTGGAAAGAAAAATATAAACGAGATCGTATTGCGGATCCACCCATACACAGGTACCGGTAAAGCCGGTATGTCCAAAAGTAGATGGGGAAGCCAGTAATGAAGGATAGGGGTCCTTGCGGAGTAAGTTGTCCTTTTCCGGTTTATCAAAACCCAGCCCACGCCGGCTGATCTTACTGTTATAGGCAGAGAATAACTGAACCGTTTCCGGACGCAGGTAACGCACACCATTGAAGGTTCCTTTATTCAGCAGCATCTGGTACAACAGGGAAAGATCGTAGGCATTGGAGAAAAGTCCGGCATGTCCGGCCACGCCACCAAACATGGCGGCTCCTTCATCATGCACATCGCCACGGATGGTCTGCTTGCGGAAATAGGTATCATTCTCAGAAGGCACCATACATTCGGCCGGAAACCGGTTGCGGGGAACAAAACCGGTGGAGTACATACCCATTTTATTGTAAAAGGTTTTACGGGTATACTCATCGAGACTCATACCACTGAGCTGCTCCACGATCTTACCGAGAAAAATAAAATCATTGTCACTATATACATATTTATTGACCGGACCGAGCGGACTGGTTTTGATCCGTTGCAGTAACGTGTCTTCCCAGTCATCGCGCAGATAAAAGTTCTCCGCCACCCGCACGCCATATCCTTTTTGCGGTTTGATCTCATAAAAACCTTGCTTCGGGCTGTTATTTCCATTGAGGGTTTCTTTATAAAAAGCGATAAATGGTACCAGACCGGCCTGGTGCAACAGGATATCCCGGATCTTCAGATTCTCTTTATCACTTCCTTTTACCCAAGGCAGGTAGTCTTTCAGCGTGCCATCCAGACTGACCTTTCCTTCATCGTATAATTTCATGATGGAGACCGTGGTGGCAGATACCTTGGTCACGGAAGCGAGGTCGAATATACTTTCGGGGCTCATAGCCGGTGAAGACGCATCAAACTCATAATGGCCGAATGCCTTGTGATAAATGATCTCTCCTTTATGAGCGGCCAGTACCACACAACCGGGAAATACTTTCCGTGTCACAGCATCCTCAGCAATGGAATCCACCGCCTGAAGGGCGGTACGGGTTTCTTCAGGGGTAACGGGTTTTTTGTTCATTACGATACCCTGTCCGAATTTGAACTGACAAACCGTTACCGGTAATTTTCCGCGGGGCATCAATTTACCTTCGATCATATCCGCTGCTACCTGTTGCGTGATCTCATCGTCCTGATAACAGGCCACGAGGGTATTGGCATCGCAGAAATTTTTATTGGCCAGTACATTGCCGAAAGTGAACGTGAGGGTCTTGATAAAATTGAGTTCTTTGTACAGCTTCAGGGCCGGAGCGGTGATCCCGAAATTATCCATGGGCTTGTTGGCATAATTATGCACCCCGATCACGATGGCATCATACGTGCCGTCCTTGGGGATGGCCTTCAGGATGGAATCTGCTTTTTCCGGACTGTCCTTATAAGAATACAAAAACACATCTGCCCCGAGATCCGTTTGCAACCGTCGGCCAAAAGCACTCAGCTCCTTTGTACCAATACCCACATAAGCGATCTTCTTTTGTTTAGTTGTCAGCGGCAATTGTGCATAATCGGTACGGGAGGCAGTAAGACCTGCGTTGGCCAGCAAGGTAATTCCGTGCTGGGCCACTTCACGACGGATCGCATCGGTTTTGGCGTTGATATCGGCTAACAGATTGTTGGTATCAATAACCGTTGCTTTATTCAATCCGAGCTGGTATTTTGAAGCCAGTACTTTACGGACTTTGCTGTAGATATTTTCCCAGGTAAGCCGGTTATCCGCGATGGCTTTCTTAATGGCTTCAATGGATTCCCCCACATTTTCAGGCAGACAAAGCATATCATTTCCGGCAATGATAGCTTCCACGGCAATCGTACCACCGGGGAAGTATTTGGCCACGCCTTTCATCTCCAGTGCATCGGTAAACGTGAGTCCGTTATAATGAAGACTGTTGCGGAGCAGATCGGTCACATTATTTTTTGAAATGGAAGTGGCCCGGTTCTTTGTATTATCAATGGCGGGAATATACAAGTGAGCGATCATTACACTGCCCACACCCGCTTCAAAAATGGCTTTGAAGGGCGCCAGTTCCATTGAATCCAGTTGTCCCATGGTTTTATTGATCACCGGCAGATCGTAGTGGGAGTCCACATCCACATCTCCATGACCAGGAAAGTGCTTGGCACAGGCCATGATGCCCGCATCCTGCATGCCCTTCATATAGGCGATCCCAAAATCCGTTACTTTATTCTTATCCTCTCCAAAAGAGCGGAATCCGATCACCGGATTATTGGGATTATTGTTGATATCCACTACCGGCGCATAGTTCACATGTACCCCGATGCGTTTGCATTGTTCCCCTACGGCCAGTCCCATCCGGTAGACCAGGTTCTCATCATTGATGGCCCCGATGGTCAGCTGGTAAGGAAATTTCGCCACACTATCGAGCCGCATACCGAGTCCCCACTCGCCATCGATGGTCACCATGAGTGGTGTTTGAGCAATACGCTGATAGAGATTCGTGAGATTGGCCTGTCGCACCGGTCCGCCCTGGAAAAAACAAAGGGCCCCCACATTGTACTTTTTGATATCATCGGTCACTTTGGCCACATGGTCCGGTCCGAGATTGGAGTGAGCCCTGATCACCATCAGTTGTGCGATCCGCTGATCGTCGGTGAGGGAGTTGAACACACTATCCACCCATTGTGCTTTGTTGAGGCTGCTCTTATACTGGGCCCTTGCAAGGACGGGCATCAGTAGAAAACAGAGCAATAACGGCTTGATATTCCGCATAATACTATTTATTAATATAAGGAAGTTTGAGTATTTAAAATTAACGGTTTTGGGGCAAAGGAGATGGGCGTGGTTCCTTAAAAATGAAATGGTTATTTTTGACGGCTAAAGCTGAATTTGTGCCTGATAAGATCACATTATTACCTGATAATATTGCTAACCAGATAGCAGCCGGAGAAGTAATTCAACGGCCGGCCAGTGCTGTAAAGGAGTTACTGGAAAATGCGGTCGATGCCGGTGCCACGGAGATCAGACTGATCATCAGTGATGCAGGTAAGGGATTGGTGCAGGTAATTGATAATGGGAGCGGGATGACCGAAACCGATGCCCGGATGTGTTTTGAACGTCATGCAACCTCCAAGATCAGGAACATTGAAGACCTGTTTCATATCCGCACGATGGGTTTCCGGGGTGAGGCCCTGGCATCGGTGGCCGCGGTGGCACAGGTAGAGTTGAAAACCAAAAGAGCGGAAGATGAGACCGGTACCTATATCGAGGTAGAGAACAGTATGGTGAAAAAACAGGAACCCGTGGCGGCTCCCAATGGCACCAGTATTGCGATGAAGAACCTCTTCTTCAATGTACCGGCCCGTCGGAATTTTTTAAAGAGCAATGCGGCCGAAACCCGGCATATTGTGGATGAGTTCACCCGGGTAGCGATGTCTTTTCCGGAGATCCTCTTTACCCTCACCGCGAATAACCAACAGATCTTTCATCTCGAAGCCGGCAGTCTGAAGCAACGGATCGTACAGTTGCTGGGCAGCACCTATAATGCCAAACTGGTAACTGTCAACGAAAAGACGGATTATCTGAATATCTACGGTTTTGTGGGCAAACCCGAAACCGCCAAGAAAACCCGGGGGGATCAGTACTTTTTTGTCAATAACCGGTATATCCGCAGTGCCTATCTTAACCATGCGGTGATGAATGCCTACCAGGAAATGATCCCGTCGGACAGTTTCCCGATGTATGTGCTATTTATTGACCTGGATCCCGCCGTGGTGGATGTGAATGTGCATCCCACCAAGCAGGAGATCAAATTTGAGGATGAGAAGATCATTTATGCCTTTGTGCAGGCCGCAGTAAAACATGCGCTGGCACAGTTCAGCGTCACCCCCACCCTCGACTTTGAATTAGATGCATCGATCCAGCAACTGAGTTCGATCCAGCATCCCTTCACTGACGATAAAAAGAATGCCGCCGCTGCCGGTTCGATCTTCCGCGGCTTTACCCAAAAGAACCAGGCCCATTTCATAGAGAAGAGTGATTCCGGAGAACTGAAAAACTGGAAATCGTTTTATGAAAGCAATGAGCAGGCTGAAGTGCCCCCCACTCACCACTCACTACTCAGCATTCACCATTCACCACTCACGGCTGAAACAGAAGTAACGCAATTACTGAATACCTACATTACTATTCCCTCCAACAACGGCTTCCTCCTGCTTCATCAGCAATCGGCTCACGAGCGGGTGTTGTATGAGCAGCTCAGTGCAGCGGGCAAGGATAAACCAGTGGCCACACAGCGGAGTATGTTTCCGTCTACCATGGAACTCACACCTGCCGATGCGGCCGTGATGGAGGAGATCATGGATGACCTGAAATACCTCGGCTATACCATTGAACCCTTTGGCAAAAATACTTATGTGATCCAGGGCACTCCGGCTGATGTGGAAGCGGGGAATGATAAACATATCATTGATATCTTATTAGAACAATACAAACATTTCAGTCCGGATGTAAAATTCTCCCGCCGCGAAAAACTGGTCCGCTCCTTAGCCCGCCAGCAATCCATCAAGGCCGGCACCCGGCTAACCGAACGCGAAATGCGGCAGTTAGTGACCGATCTCTTTGCCTGCGACACACCGAATATCACGCCGGATGGTAATCCAACCTATTTAGAGTTTAAGCAGGAGCAGCTGGAGCGGATGTTCGGGAGGTGATAGTCCCCACAAAATTTTGCTACATTACATTAATGAAAATTGAGCTTTGAGCTTTGAATATTGAACATTTCTCAAAGAAAATGCTCATCCTGGCCCGTAGGGCTTACACTTTTCATAGCCCCGGGTGCCAACCCGGGGTAGAGAAGCACAAATGATCCCTGCAACCCTGAAGGGGTTGAACTACAATATACGTTTGGGGTCAAATAGCACATCGGGACATCAATAGCTTTAAATAAAAACCAGTTTTATAGTTCAACCCCGTTGGGGTTGGGGGAAATTCATTTCATCCCATACCCCGGGTTGGCACCTGGGTCTATGATGGGTTCAACCCCCTTCGGGGTTAGTCGTAAAGCATATAAACAGCAGCGGTTATTTAACTAAGAAAAATCTTTTAAAGTTCAACCCCTTTGGGGTTGCAGGACATTCATCTAATTCCGTACCCCGGGTTGGCACCCGGGGTTATGAATGGTTCAACCCTATTCGGGGTTAGGATTTCCGAAAAGCATTCCCCTTATAAACATTGGTTCAGAACTACAAAACATCAACCCATTGAATCAGAACGAATAAAAGCGAAAGCTCAAGCAAGCCCGGAGGGCTTACACTTTTCATAGCCCCAGGTGCCAACCCGGGGTAATGCGTCCCCAATGACCCCCGCAACCCCGGAGGGGTTGAACTAATTGAAATTTTTCCAAAAAACGGCGACGGTTAAACAAGATAATAATTACTGTATTAGTTTACGTCCACCGGAACAATACCGGCATTTTTAATTTAAACCTTATAATATGAGCACCTATCGACAAATTTATTATCACCTTGTTTTTGGTACAAAATTCAGGGAACCGGCGATTCCCACCGAAACAGAAAAACCACTTTACAATTACATTTATGGTATTGCCAAATCATTAAACTGTAAGCTTTACCAGATAAACGGAATGCCGGATCATATTCACATTTTAACAGATCTGCATCCTTCTGTTTCCCTGAGCCATTTTGTAAAGGAAATTAAAGTATCCAGTAGTATGTGGATGAAAAAATCCGGTCAATACCCTTCATTTTTGGGCTGGCAGGAGGGCTATGGTTCTTTTACCTGTTCAGAAAATGAAAGGGACCGGATAATCGGGTATATAAAAGGACAGAAAGCACATCATGTTTCCGAGAATTTTGAAGAGGAATACAGAAGATTGCTTCAGGAACATCATATCAGTTTTGAAGAGAAATACCTGTTTTAAAGTTCAACCCCATCTACCTTCGCCAAGGCTTCGGTGGACAAGTCGAGGTTAGTTGTAGTGGAGGGTCAAAGGGATATGACTATTGACGTTCATAGTTTGATTCCGAAACCGTGCTGTTGAGGCTCTTAATACTTCCGTAAGCTCTCAATAAACTTCTCCACCGCCCTCCTGACTTCCGTTGAGGTAGCCTGGTGATTATTGACCAGCGTAGAGAAGATCAGCAGCTTCCCTTTGTTCGTATATAGGAATCCGCTTAAGGCCACCACACCGGATAGGGTGCCGGTCTTGGCATAGATATAACCGCTGCCGGCTTTGTAGTAAGAACTGATCGTGCCTTCGCCCCCAGTCGGGAAAATGGTTTTGATCCGTTCCATCCCGAATTCATTCTTCATTTTATTCAGAATAGCTACAAAATCCTGCGGGGTGAAGAGGTTATACCGGCTGAGGCCAGAACCATCAGCCCAGCGGGGCTTCTGGGGCAGGTCATTGAAATCGGTTTTGAGTAAGGTGTCAATGATCTTTGCATCGTTCATTACACCCAGGTGTTCATTGCTCACCATTAACAGGGATTGCTCGGCAAAAAAATTATCCGAACGGTGCATCATGGGCTTGAGCATCGAGTCGGTTGGTTGGGAGTGGATAACACCTGTCAACTTTTTCTTAAGTCTTCCAAAAGGAAGTACAGTTTTCTTAAGTGTATCCTGTAATAAAGATTGAATCAGTGTACGGGTATTCGTAAATGGAATTTCAGCATAAATACTTCTATTATCGGGTACAACTAAAAATGAATTTTCGGCAAATGATCTTGATACAGAAAAGCCATTGCTTTTCTTCCAGCCTGCATTTCCGGTCACAATACTCTTGTTAAAATAAGTTGGCGATACTGAAATGCCAAAGGAGGGAACTGAGTCTGCTTCGATTGATACTGAGGATTGTTTCTGGAACCTTACAATATTTCCATAAACTGGCATCGGACTACGGGGTGCCATATAACTCTGGTCATAGTCATTCCAAGACCATCCGTTTCCCCACTCAGCTGTACTATACGACAACTCCGTATAGCAGATGGTATTTTCTTGTTTTTTTAAAAAATCAAATACTGGCTGACTGGTGAACTCAGGAATTAAAAATGTGGGATCACCTGTGCCTTGTATGGTGGTACAATTGCCGTTGATATCATACCTCAACCCCACCAGACTATCCCCCAAATACTTCATCGCCGCATAACAGGTCGGAATCTTGGTATTACTGGCCGGAACAAAATATTTATCGCCCTGGTAGTTATATAGGTACTTGCCGGTTTCGGAATTGTAAATGGAAATGCCGATATGGGCGGTTTTTAAAGGAGCGGCGTTGAGGACCGTACTTTTGGCTGATTTGGAGATTTTGGAGGAAACCGAGCAGGAGTTGAGGGAAATGAGAAATAAGGAACAGAGAATAAGGAATGAGAAAGGGCGGAGATTCATTACAGATTGTAAAGTCTTCATGATCGTTACTTGATAGTTTTAATACCTGATTCCCGGCGTGAGATAAAATATCTTTTTATAAACTACTGTCCTTCCCTTCTCGCTTCTCGCTTCTAGCTTCTCGCTTCTAGCCTCTCTAGAGTGACACAACCCTCCCCTCCCGCATACTCTCAATCGCCGCATCAATGATCCGCATATTTCTGATCCCATCCGCTGCCGGTACGGGATTTGGTCCTTGCCCGGTGAGTGCCTTATATACATCGTCATAGTAGCCCATATAGTTACCCGGACCGGACGTGGTTTCCTGTCTGACCACTTCTCCATTGATCTCTGTATGTAATAAACCATCGGGTTTCGATGGGGCTTCGCACCAGTTGTCAAGTGAGGGCTTTACCCCCTCCAGTAATTTGATTTCCTGCATATCGGAACGCTGCTGGAGAAAGCTACCTTTCATTCCATGGATGGTGTAGGCATAGATGGATTCACGGGCAATACAAGTGGCTTTGAGCCGAACCCGCAGGGTATCATAATAAAACAGGATCTCGAAATAATCATTGGCCACCACATCGGGACGCATCCGCCAAACATCCGCGAAGATGGCTTTGGGAAAACCGAAAAGCTGAATGGCCTGATCCACCAGGTGGGGTGACAGATCATAAATAATTCCTGCCCCGGGCATATCCCCTTCCTTATGAGCCTTGCCACTGAAGGCAGGGCGGTACCGGTCATACCGGATCTCCGCTTCTCTTAAATCGCCCAACCAACCACGATCGATCACTTCCTTCACCGCGCGGAAATCACCATCGTAACGACGGTTCTGGTATACACTGATAAATAAATTCTTTGATTCAGCGAGTTTAGTGATCTCTTCCGCCTGGGCTGTAGTCACTGCAAATGGTTTTTCGATCACCATATGCTTACCGCTGTTCAGTACGAGCTTTGCCTGCTCATAATGCAAATGGGTAGGTGTATTCACCACGATCAGATCTAACTCCGGATCGGCACAAAGCTCTTCTACACTGCGATACAGCTTTGCATCCGGATATCTTTCTTTTGAATCATGGTTATGCCGTTCCACAATTGCCTTCAGTTCATACCCGGGATGGGCGTGAAGAAAGGGTGCGTGAAATAACTTACCGGACATGCCATAAGAACAGATACCTGCACGAATTATATTCCCATTCATACCTGAATATTAAAACTATAAATTGTCTGAATTTTCGCTATTGTCCAACCCCGGAAGAAAACGTTCTTAATACAGACTACTAACTGCTATCTACTAACTTCTCTCCTGTGCCCGCAACCACCGCTCCGGTATCTCATTGCTGCTCGCCAGCAGATAATCCTTATAACTGCAGGCAATGAATTTTTTATCGGGGAGCTGCATCCACCAGCGGCCGGTCTTCTTGCTTTGCAGGAAAATGGTATCCACTTCGGCAAAAGCCATATGGTATTCGTTAAAGGAATCCCGCTCATCGAGAGTGGCTTCGCGGCGGCCACGGCTGCGGCCATCGAGGAGGTACCAGAGCATATGACTGATCTGTTTGGCCGTCATATCTTCTTTATCCTGACGCGGATCATAGCCATAAATACCGATCGTGTTCACATTCGGACTCATACCGGCATAGCGGAGCAGTACACAGGCTTCTTCCCCGTTGAGTCCATTAGGCGAAACGGTGCTGGCCGGCGCATAGGCATTGGCGATGGCGGAGATATCAAAACTGAAGAGATTGCTGTTGCGGATCACCGGTTCCATTTCATCGATGCTCTCCTTCACACTACCCACGCGGTAGCAATCGAATCGGAGTTTATCCAGGGTTTCGAGCATCTTGGGATGTACGAAATAACTCTGGAAAGCGATATGGTTATAATGCCGGAGAAAATTGGGTTCTCCGGTGAGCATTTCCATCAGGAAACTCTCATGCTTAAAAGGCGAATCCAGGTTCAGGTCTATTTTAGCATCCACGGCACTGGCTTCAATGGTCCGGCGGAACTCCGCATAGGCATAATACTGTGCCAGGGTCAGGTCATGCGAACCACCAAGGATGATCACCGTCTTTCCATCTCCGATCAGTTCCTGCACCACGGTCTTAAGCGCGGCATAAGAATCCGTAAATAGGGAACCCGCTTTCACATTACCCACATCGGCGATCTTAATATCCTGGTGCCAGTAATACAGGTTGTAAAAATGCCGGCGGATAATATCGGGTGCCGGGCTCTGCCCATGGATCAGTCCGCTGCCCCGTTGTTCCCCGCATCCCACAATCACCAGCTGGGCCTCATCCAGATCAGGAAATTCTTCATCATATACGGCAATGATCTTTCCCAGCTGCCCGTCTTTATAGCCCTCATCGTTGGAGAGTTCGTGCAGGTTTATAGGGGAGAGAAAGTCGGAGATGTTGAGGTGGTCTGACATAGCTGCAAGATAACAGAAAATAGTAAATGGGAAATAGAGAATAGGGGGGCTCCTAAGAGAGATTGCGAATCATTTTGGATAGCATCTTAAATACGGCTTCCATCAATCCTTCTATTTGCTGCAGATCCTCCTGGTTCATATACCCAAGACTAATCGATATATCCGTTTGGGTATCGATTTCAACTAAAGAACTTCTTGAAATCTCATAAAACCGTTTTTTTTCAGGGTCAGAGAACCGGGAGGATCCTTCGGCGATATTGCTGCAAACAGAAACAGCTGCCCGTCTTAATTGATTCACCAGCAGATATTTCTCTTCCTTTGGAAACTTTGATGTTATCAAGTAGACCAACATCAGCAACTCCTTTGCTTGCTTATATACTTCCAATTGTTTATGTGCCAATACTAACATAAAATAAGGTTTGCCGCAACATAAGGATTTACGGCTAATAACTGTTAGCCCGTCGCCTCCTATTCTCTATTTACTACTCTCTATTCTCTCTCCCTCCCTTTCCACTCTCCACTCTCCACTCTCCACTCTCCACTTTCCACTCTCCCTCTCCCTCCGTATCTTTGCCCCATGGACAATTTGCTGAACCAGATCGCCGGATATAAGAACGAAATCACTGCCTTTACCGCTGCCGATGAGAAGCAGGTGGAGGAGTTCCGTATCAAATGGCTGGGGACCAAGGGCATCGTGAAAGCCACGATGGGAGAAATGAAGAATGTAGCCCCGGAACAGAAGAAAGAAGCCGGACAGATCCTGAATGAATTCAAACAATTTGCCGAAGCCCGGTATGAGGAACTGAAAGCCGCTGCAAGCGGAGCCGTACAGACTGGCTTCTCCATTGATATCAGTCTGCCCGGTGATACCATGCCGCTCGGCTCCCGTCACCCGGTGACCCTCATGCGCAACCGGATCGTATCTATATTCCAGCGGCTCGGATTTGCCGTGGCTGAAGGTCCGGAGATCGAGGATGACTGGCACAATTTCGGCGCGCTTAACCTGCCCGCCCATCACCCGGCGCGTGATATGCAGGATACGTTTTATATTCAGCAGAACCCTGACTGGGTACTGCGTACGCATACCTCCAGTGTACAGATCCGTGAAATGGAAAAAGGGAAACTGCCGATCCGTATGCTGATGCCCGGACGGGTATACCGGAATGAAACAGTGAGCGCCCGGAGCCATTGCTTCTTCCACCAGGTGGAAGGACTATACATTGATGAAAACGTATCGTTCGCTGACCTCAAACAAACTTTATACTTCTTCGTAAAAGAAATGTATGGCAAGGATGTGAAAGTCCGTTTCCGTCCCTCCTACTTCCCCTTCACTGAGCCCAGTGCAGAGATGGACGTGACCTGTTTTATCTGCGGTGGCAGCGGCTGTAATATCTGCAAGAAAACCGGTTGGGTGGAGATCCTCGGTTGCGGCATGGTGCATCCCAATGTACTGAGCAATTGCGGTATCGATCCGAACAAATACACCGGTTTCGCTTTTGGTATGGGGATCGAAAGGCCCGCTATGCTGAAATACGGCGTGAATGACCTGCGGTTGTTCTCAGAGAATGATGTACGGTTTCTGAAGCAGTTTACTTCGGCGATATAGGGAGAAACCACAGACGACAGTCGACAGCCTGCCTGCCGGCAAAGGCAGGTCCACGGATGCAGTTTCTTCTATCCGGTATTTATAGTAAAGAAAGGATCAGTTGTTGTGTCTGAAATTGAAGCGGAGACCGGCATCGAAGCTGCTGTAGTCAAAATCATTGAGTCCCTGCTGGAAGCCCAGCACCAGTTTCATCTTTTTAAATTGTTGTTCCGCACGGGTGCGAAAGACAACGGGTTTATCACCCTGATTTTCGAGATAACCGAGGTAGCCGGCTACATTGGTATGCAGACTGAAATTCTTTTTACGATACTCGAGTCCGGCCCCGAATAAAAAGGCATCATCCTGTTTGAATATATCGGATTCGATCTGCCAGACCAGGAAACCGGCCATGGCGGTCAGCTTGAGCGTCTTTGCTTTATTGAGAGGTTTCCCCATATTGATGGCAAAATGATAACCGGGTCCGTCACTGTAACGGGCCGACCCATAATCCGTGCCCGAAGGCATACGATAACCGATCTGTAAAATCAGGTCCATGACGGGCGCCCATTTTTTCAATACCCTGAAATTGGTGTTGAGGATAAGATCCCCGGCTGCCTTTTTATCATTCCAGAACTCATGATATACATGCCTTTTTTCCTTTATGGCCGTACTCATATTGTATCGTTCCCAGGGGATCCAGGTCAGTTCCACACCTACCACATCCTTTACAACAGCGATATGTCCGTTGATCACCACATTCTGCGTGTGATCACCTTCTGTAATATGAAAAGCCCCGGAAGCTCCGATATAGGAGTTAGTGTCGATCCGCCCGTTACCCAACTGTGGTACCGGCAATGAATTGGGTCCCTGAAATGCAGGTAACGTGATCATATACCTTGACCAATGGCTGACCCCGTCCCAATTGACCACCTGTTCCCAGCGCTGGCGGGTTTGGGAGAAAAGGGATAGTTGGATGAAGAAGAATAGCAGGAAAAGAGTGGGCTTCATGTTGTTTTATATCAGTTGGCTTTAAGTTGTCAGTTGCCGGATGTCAGATGTCAGGGAACAGCCCATCCTGAGAACAGGTGTTCACTGTTAGTTGTTAGGTATTAGGACCTCCTTAGAAGGCCTATGCTAAAATAATGAATCGTTACTCGTTTTACGGTATCTCTTTCGTACTTCGTACCTCGTACTTTATCATGGCTTCAAGTTAAGCCAAAGCTCCCAAATCTTTTATCTTTACTCCATAATCAGCAAAATGGAGATCAACAGTATATGTGTTTGCGGGGCGGGAACCATGGGTAGTGGCATTGCACAGGCTGCAGCTCAGGCCGGATTTGCCACGATCCTGTATGAGGTGAATGAACCCGTACTTGAAAAAGCAAAAACCGGTATTGCCCGGAACCTGCAGTCATTGGTGGAGAAGGGAAAAATGCCGGCTGAGCAAAAAGAGAAGATCTATGGGTTGATCCGTTTTACGGATGACCTGCAAAGTTGCCTGGCCGATGTGTTTATTGAGGCCATCGTGGAAAAACCTGAACTGAAGATCGCCCTCTTCAATCAGCTGGCTGAGCTGAATCATGGTGATGTGATCTTTGCCAGCAATACCTCCTCCCTTTCCATTACCGCTATTGCAAAAGAAGTATTGCACCCGGGCCGGGTGATCGGGATGCATTTTTTCAATCCCGCCACGATCATGAAACTCGTGGAAGTGGTGAATACCCCGATGACCAGTGAGGCGACTACGGAAACCATTATCGCGCTGGCAAGGCAACTAAATAAAACGCCGGTGGTCTGTACCGACTCTCCCGGATTCATTGTGAACCGGGTAGCCCGGCCATATTATATTGAATCGCTGCGGCTGCTCGAAGCTGGTCATACCGATCCGGAACAGCTCGACAGATTACTTGAGGCTACCGGGTTCAGAATGGGGCCGTTCAAACTGATGGACCTGATCGGACACGATATCAATTATGCCGTAAGCTGTTCTGTCTGGGAACAATTGAACCGGCCGGAGCGGCTGAAACCCTCCCCATTGCAGGAAGAAAAAGTAAAACAGGGTAACCTGGGTAAGAAAACCGGGGAAGGCTTTTACAAATACGAATAAAGTGAAACGCAGCATGGATTATCTTCGCTCCTTCAATCACCTGATAAACGCTTCATTTGTCTAAAAAAATACTGGTCACCGGCGGCACCGGATTCCTGGGTTCTTATATCATCAGTGAACTGGTGAAGAATAACTATACGGTCCGTGCGATCCGCCGGGGCAATAAAGTTCCGGGCTGGATCCCGGCTGCTTTACTCCAACAGGTGGAATGGGTGGAAGGCGATATTCTTGATGTGGTATCGCTCGAAGAGGCCATGGAAGACATCGATACCGTGATCCATTCCGCTGCCATTGTTTCCTTTGTAAAAAAAGAACGGGACCAGATGTACCAGGTGAATGTGGAAGGCACCGCGAATGTGGTGAATATTGCCCTGGAGAAACATGTAAAAAAGCTGGTGCATATCAGTTCCATTGCTGCGCTGGGACGCAATGTAAATGGTGGTGCGGTGAATGAAGAAAAGAAATGGGAAGACAATAAAGTCAATACTCATTATGCCAAAAGTAAATTCAAAGCCGAGCTACAGGTTTGGAGAGGGATCAGTGAAGGTTTGGATGCCGTGATTCTCAATCCAGGTACGATACTGGGTTATGGCGACTGGCACCAGAGCAGTTGTGCGATCTTCAAACAGGTGTACGAAGGTTTCAAATGGTATACATCGGGGATCAACGGATTTGTGGATGTACAGGATGTGGCCCGAGCCACCGTGGGACTGATGGAAGCCGGGATCAGTGAACAACGCTATGTGGTAACGGGTGATAACTGGCCCTTCCGTCGTTTGCAGGAAACCATTGCGGCCAGCTTCGGAAAAAAGCCGCCGTATAAGGAAGCTACTCCCGGATTACTGGATATTTCCTGGCGGATGGAAAAAGTAAAATCTTTTTTCACCGGTAAGCGGCCCTTACTGACCCGGGAGAGTGCACGAGTGGCGATCAGTCAGACCTGGTTTGAAAACGATAAAATCCTCAGGGCCTTGCCGGGTTTTTCCTTTACCCCGCTGGAAGAAACCATAAATAGAGCCTGTAAAAACTACCTTGGCACTATTCCTGCCGTGCAACCGTAGTGAACAGAAAACTATCTTTAGTCCATAATCATATGCCCATGCAAAAACGCCGGACCGTACTGGTGCTGCTCTTCACCTGTTTTTCTTTCCTGTTACATGCCCAGTTTGATATCAGCGGGGTGATCCTCGATTCCGCCACAAGAGAACCTTTATCCAAGGCCTCGGTATTCTGCCAGAACACCACTCTCGGGACCCTCACCAACAAAGAAGGCGAATTTCATCTCAGCCTGAAATCGGGCGGGTACGATCTGGTCTTCAGTTATACGGGGTATCATACCCAAACGATCCGTATCAGTGAGCAGAACAAACTGGAAGTACTGCTCGTGAAAAAGGACAACAGTATGGAAGAAGTGGTCCTGAAAAGCAGCTTTGAAGTGGCCGATGGCTGGCAGAAATATGGCGACTTTTTTATGGAAAACTTCATTGGCGGCACACCCAATGCGCGCAATTGTGTATTGAATAATCCCGAAGTACTGAAATTCCTTTTTTATAAAAAGACCAACCGGCTGAAAGTGGTGGCGACGGATGCTTTGCTGATCACTAACCGGGCATTAGGGTATGAACTTCGGTACCAGCTCGATTCGTTTGTGTACTACTATAATAACAGCATCAATACCTACCGCGGGTATTGCCTTTTCATGGAAATGGACGGCAGTGACAGTCTGAAAAAACAATGGGCCAAAGCCCGCGAAGAGGCTTACAGCGGTTCGAAACTTCATTTCATGCACAGTTATTATGACAGCACCCTGATCGAAGACGGGTTCGTGATCTCCCTGCTGGATTCCACCAATGACAAAAAATTCAATAAGATCAAAGACCCCTATGATACCACCTATTACGGAGGACTTGACAGCACCAACCAGATCGAGATCTGGTATCCGCGAAAGATCAGCGTAATGTACACGAAGAAAAGTCCGGAGCCGGAATACCTGAAAAAAATGAACCTGCCGAAGAGTGTGCCCTATGCCACTTCCTATATTGATATCAGGGATACCATTGTGATCACAGAGAATGGGTATTACTATGACCAGAAGGACTGGATCAATCAGGGCTACTGGAGCTGGAAGAACCTGGCCGATCTGTTGCCGTATGACTATATGCCGGATTAGGCGACCGGCTTATTCCGCATTGGTTTTTTGTCCCATTACTTTCTCCCATAGCAATGGGATGCGTTTCACCCATACCAGTTCACGGCGTTTGATACGGGCATCTTCCATGGGTGTACCAAAGTAGGACTTGCCGCCGTCGATACTGTTTGTTACACCTGTTTGTCCCAGCACAATCGCCCCTTCGCCGATCGTCAGTGTCTTATTCACGCCAACCTGTCCCCAGAGGATCACATTGTCCTCGATCTTTACAGCCCCGGCCACACCCACCTGAGCGGCGATCAGACAATTCTTACCCACGGTGGTATCATGTCCGATATGTACCAGGTTGTCGAGTTTGGTACCGGCTCCGAGTACCGTATCGTGGGTAACACCACGGTCGATGGTACAGTTGGCTCCAACCTCCACGGCATCCTCAATGATCACACGGCCACAACTTTCCATCCGTTTGTAATGGATAGCGCGGTTGGTTTTTTTATTGTAGTAAAATGCATCGCTTCCGATCACAGTGCCGGCCTGAATCACCACCTCATCCCCGAGGATACAATGATCGAGGATGGTTACATTGGGATGAATGACACAATTCTTACCGATACGAACCTGGTTGCCGACAAAAGCGCCGGGCATGATCACTGTTCCCTCTCCGATCATTGCTGTATCGCTGATGGCTTTGGGTGAAGGCTGGAAGGGACGATAGAAACGAACGATCTTCAGATACGCTTCAAACGGATCGCTGACCAGGAGCAGGGCCTTTCCTTCCGGAACAGCGGTTTCATTATTGATAATAATAAAACTGGCGGCTGAATTGATACAGGTGGCATAATACTTGGGATGATCCACAAAGACCAGGTCACCTGTTTCCACTTTATGGATCTCATTGATGCCGGTGGCCATACCCTCCCTGTTGCCAATAATCGTTGCGCCGATCAGTGCGGCAATGGTTGTCAGGGGAACCGGTTGTTCAAAGCGCATATCATTCGTTTTGCCAAAGGTAATAAGTGATTCTTTGGGAAGGAACCCTTTTTACAATCATCCTTAACTGATGAACGCGGGTGCATATCACGTGTCTTTACGCTGCCGGATCATCACGTATTTCCGCCATTCATTTCATTATTCACTGTTGCAATTATCAACGAATGATATTGCAATAAAAAAAACCTGTTGGCTGAAACATTGATGAACAGCGGGTTTCAGCCGATACATTTTTTCAACTGCGGATAAAACATAAATAATGTGCGATAAAAAATAGTTTACAAACAGATCAATGATTGATGAAAATCAGTTCGGTTTATCCACAGCTGATTTTAAAATGTTAATAAAATAGTTTGGAAATATTTTTTTGTTACCTAAAATTATTTTTAATATTGCAGTAGGGAAATAACATTCCCTGTACTTACTAACCCATCCATATATTTCCCTCCGCTTACTACGGAGGGATTTTTTTTGTACCTGGTACAATTAAACCGTCTTTATTCGTAGTGATTGACACACCTGTACCTCTGCGGATATCTCTGCCGGCCATGCTGATTTACCCGGCTGTTTAATCAATAATAAAAAATACCTTTACAGGAATCATAAATCCCGTTCCATGCTTAAATCAATGACCGGTTTTGGAAGAGCAGAAAAGAATGTTGCCGACAAGACCTTTCTGGTGGATATCAAATCACTCAACGGCAAACAGTTTGAACTGCAGCTGAAGATCCCCGCTTTTCTCAAACCCTTTGAGTTCGACATCCGTCGTTTGCTTTCTGAAAAACTCGGACGGGGCAGCGTGGATTGCATCATCAGTCTGAAAGATACCGGTACCGCCAAGCCGGTAACCATCAATACGGATCTGGCCAAAGCCTATTATCAGCCCCTGGCCGAACTATCCAAAGCCCTGAACCTGGATGCTTCAAACATCCTGAGTACATTGGTGAAATTACCCGAAGTGATCACCCCCAGCAGCGATACCCTGACCGATGGGGAGTGGGACCAGTTCCAGTCTGTACTGGAAACAGCTATCCATAACCTGAATACACACCGGCTTGATGAGGGACGCTCACTTGAGGATGACCTGCTGGCCCGGATCAACAATATCGGCCGGTTGCAGGAAGAAGTGATCAGCCTGGAACCCCTGCGCAAACAAAAGATCCGTGAAGGCATTACCCGGCTGCTGGAAGAAAACGTGGGCAAGGAGAATTATGACGGTAACCGCCTGGAGCAGGAGCTTATTTATTATATAGAAAAGATCGATATCAGTGAAGAGCAGGTACGGCTGAAAAATCACCTCGATTATTTCAGGGACCTGCTGGCCGATCCCGATGACGCCAAAGGAAAAAAACTATCCTTTATCCTGCAGGAGATCGGACGGGAGATCAATACCACCGGCTCCAAGGCGTACGACTCCACCATTCAGAAGTGTGTGGTGCAGATGAAAGACGAACTGGAAAAGGCAAAAGAACAGGTGCTGAATGTCCTCTGAAACATGTGTTCTGTTTACTTTTGTAAAAACCGTTTACTTGAAACCCCTGCAATCCTTCGCCATAATTGTACTGCTGTCCGGATGTATTTCCTGCACCAGGACCAACCTGTTTGAAAAAACAACCGTGATCCCCGGTCAGAGCTGGAAAAGCACTTTCAAACCCAGTTTTACATTTACGATCAGCGATACCACTGCCCCGTATATGCTGTACCTGATCATCCGACACAATGATCGCTACAGTTTCAATAATATTTATGTGAACCTGTATGCCAAAGGACCCGGGCAGGATACCGCACAGGTGCTTCCTTACGATATGCGGCTGGGCACCGATGAGACCGGCTGGCTGGGCAGCGGCATGGATGACATCTATGAACACCGGCAACCGATCACACCCCGGTCACCTGATAAAGCCTTTTATTTCCGTAAACCCGGGGAATATACATTCACACTCGAACAGATCATGCGTCAGGACCCGCTGGAAAATGTGCTGAATGCAGGGATCCGGATCGAAAAGAATTAATTTTTTTCCATGCAGGACGAGAGTAAAAAACGACTGAAACGAACCACGTTCATTTACTGTACCCTGCTCTTCTATGTGCTGGCGGCCCTCGTCTGGTGGTTCATCTCCCTCGAAAAACAAAGCAAGGAAATTGCCCGTCAGCAATACGAAAACCTTTCGGCCCGTTCGGGTTCACTGAGTGTGCTGAAACTGGCGGACGAAATGCAATCCATTGCCACAGAAGAGAAGCGCAATACCCGGAAGTATATTGCAGAAGGCATTACCTTTCTGATCCTGATCGTGATCGGTGCCATTCTCGTGTACCGGTCGATCCGGAAGCAATTCAAGCTGCAGCAACAGCAGCAGAATTTCATGATGGCAGTGACGCATGAACTCAAGACCCCGATCGCCGTGGCCCGGTTGAACCTGGAAACCCTGCAGAAATACAGTCTCGATCCGGAGAAGCAGAAAAAACTGATCCGGAATACCCTTGATGAGACCACACGCCTGCACCTGCTGACGAATAATATCCTGGTGTCTTCACAACTGGAATCTGACCGTTATCATTCGGCCATGGAGGAACTGGACCTGTCCACTTTACTGAAAGACTGTATGCGTGATTTCAGGAAACGATTCCCGGACCGCGTGTTTGAAGAAGAGATCGAGGAGGAAGCCGACCTGCGGGGCGATTCCCTTTTGTTGCAGATGCTGATCAATAACCTGCTGGAAAACGCCATTAAATATTCCCCGAAAGAAGGAAAGATCAAGGCCATCCTTGCAAAAGCTTCCGGCTCCATCCGGTTACAGATCATTGATGAAGGACCCGGGATCCCGGACGAAGAAAAGAACCGGATCTTCTCCAAGTTTTACCGGATCGGTAACGAATCTACCCGGAAAGCACAGGGTACGGGCCTGGGACTGTACCTTTGCCGTAAGATCGCGAAGGATCATAATGGCGACATTGCGGTGACAAATAATCTGCCCGCAGGCAGTAATTTTGCAGTTATTTTTAAGACATGAGCGGAGATAAAAAAACATCCATCCTGCTGGTGGAAGATGAAGAGAACCTTCATGAAGCGCTTAAGCTGAACCTGGAACTGGAAGGCTATGAAGTTACTTCTGCTTTCGACGGGGCCGCAGCCCTTAAAGCGGTCAGCAATGAATACTTCGACCTGATCATCCTGGATGTCATGCTCCCTGAAATGGACGGCATCACCGTTACTGAAACCATCCGCCTCAGCAATAATGAAGTACCGGTCCTGATCCTCAGTGCCAGGAACAGCAGTGCCGACCGCGTACTTGGATTGAAAAAAGGAGCTGATGACTATCTGACCAAACCCTTTAACCTGGAAGAACTTCTGCTGCGTGTATACAAGCTGATCAATAAGAACAAGAAACTGCAGGACAAGACCACTCTTGGTGATCATTACGAATTCGGCAATAACCAGGTGGACTTCAAAGCGCAGGAAGCCACCAGTTTCAATGGAGAGAAGATACAGCTGAGCAAAAAGGAAACCATGCTCCTTAAACTGCTCATCGAAAATAAAAATGAAGTGGTACCCCGGGAGAAGATCCTGCAATCCGTTTGGGGCTATAATGTGTACCCCACTACCCGTACCATTGATAATTTCATCCTGAATTTCCGGAAATACTTCGAAGAAGACAGCCGTAATCCCCGGTACTTCCATTCTGTACGGGGTGTGGGGTATAAATACTCAGAATAATACAGGGCTCAGCCTTTCGATCACCGCTTTAGTCTCTGCCAGCAACTGCTCATTGGATTTACCAGGCACAGCATGTGTATAGATACCTGTCTCACAATCCGAGATAATCGCTGCCAGTGTATCAATTTCCTCCGCCGCAATCCCGCTTTCACGCAACAGGGCATACAGATTCTCTTTGTTTCGTGCACTACCTGTAACTGCTGCAATGGGCTGGAAATAATCCCAGATATTACGCAACAGGGCGGTACAAAAAATGTCAGCAGCGGACTGAACCGAGGTTTCCGCAGGCGCAAAAACAGCTGCTGTTTCGGGCTTGACCCGTTCTGCAACAGCAGGATTCTGCTCTGCCGGCTTTTTCTTTAACGCCCAATAAGCTAATACAGAAATCACCAGCAGGAAGACCACGATGATCGCGATCCGGCTCTTTTGCTGACTGAGTTCATCGATCGATAATTTATGTTGTTCCCGGATATCCTGTTTTTTCTCCTGCTGACTGATGGTGACCTGTAATGCATCAGCGACCTGGCTGCGGTACCGGTTGCTGTCCGTATCAAAAAAGGAAAAACGGACGACGGGTAATGTAAACACACCCGGGGCCGTACATACAAAGCCATACCTGAATTGTCGTTTTCCTGCCAGGGGGATCTTTAACTTATCCAGCGAATCCTTCACCACCGCACCGAAACCTTCCATTCCAGCCGGCCATTCGATCACAGGCGGAGAAAGTTGTATAAAATTGCCTTTACCTGTAATGGTGACCAACAGGACCCCTTCTTCATTCCTCGCCAGGGTTGTTCTTTCCAATTGAGTGGTCAACGAAAAGGCACCGACAGCCCCGCTGAAATCCGACGGTTTATTTTTGTCCGGCAATGGCTTCACTTCTATTGCAGCCGGTTCGGTCCGAATCTGGCTCTCAACGATCAGTTGTCCTTCCTTACGGGGTTCCTCCTCATTACCACTCATCATCCCTTCTGCAACCCGTTGTTGTGTCTGCCTGTTTTGTTCAGTCGTAGAAAACTCCACCCTGTTCTTTACTTCCATCGGATCGATCGTAAAACGGCCGGCCTGCAGCGGATATAATTGCAGTTTGCGGATGACAAATACATTGAACTCCTTTCCGTTCACCTGTTCCGTACTCATTTGCTGGTTATCCAGTCCGATCATATCGTGTACCGTGAATCCATAAAATCCGGGATTCTTCATGATCGTGGAAGTGGACTGCAGTGTGGAGTACAGTTTATAGGTCACGAGTATGGGCTCGCCTACAAAACAGGATTTGCGGTCGGTGGTCACCTGCAGGAACAAATTACGGCGGATCTTCTCCTGTGCATTTTCATCCTGACCAAGGAAATAAGCCGTTGGACCATTTGCAATGGTTGCCGACTCCAACGAACGGGCTGCACTTATCACGCTGATCCGGGCCACACTGCTTTGCAGTATATTGTTACCCGTGCGCAGGCTGGCACCGGGTATCCGGTATTCACCCGGTTGAGGAGCTAGTAAAGTATATATATAGTTTTTATAGAGGATCCCTGCATTTTTTGAATTGCCCGGATAAACCGCGGGACCTTCTACCAGGGTAAAGGGAGTGAAATCAGGCGGCGTGAGTTCGTGTGCAGGTGCTCCTTCCACATAATACTGTATACGGAATGACTCGCCGGCCACAACCGGTGTTACAGGTGCAATGGTTTTGAACACGACCTGCGCGGATCCCGTAAGTGAAAGCAGAAAGAGAAAAAGTATAGCCTTGGTCTTCTTCATGTAAGCAGGGCTAAAAGTAAAGCCCATGCTTCACTTAAAAACCTAAAAAATGGTTAAACGGCCCGGAGTCGTGTTACAGGTCGCCCAGTTGGGGACGGATCACGATATCTTCCACACAGGCCTGCAGGGAAAGGTTGGCAGCGGCCCATACCATTTGAGCGATATCACCGGCTTCCATGATCCGTTTTGAAGAATTATCATAATTGCCCCAGGAATCCGTAAGTACCGCACCGGGATGTACCGAAGTTACTTTGATCCCATGCGGCTTCAGTTCTTCCCGCAGGTTCTTACTGAAGCCATACATGGCAAATTTGCTGATACTATACGCTCCCCCGTTGGCATAGGCATGCAGGGAAGCAATGGAACACATATTGAAGATATGTCCCTGCTTATGTGCCATCATGGCCGGTAATACGGTACGGGTGAGATGATAGGCACTGTATAGATTTACCCGGAGCTGACTTTCGAGTAAGCCATCCGGTTCACTATTCACACTGCCGGGTTCAAACAGGCCTGCATTATTGACCAGTATATCCGGTACTGCCTGCGAGAGGCACCAGTTTCCGAAAGCTATGGCTTCTTCTTTTATACTCAGATCAGCCGGACGGGCTTTTACTGTAGCTTGCGGAAATCGGGTTTGCAATTCTTCCACCGTATTATACAGGGCCACTTCGCCCCGGGAACAGAGGTAAAGATGCGCCCCATTGGCTGCAAAAATTTCTGCCACGGCTTTCCCGATCCCTTTGGAGGCTCCGGTCACTACCACACTACGCTGATTTTTCCTTTCCATACCTGTCTGAATTGTTCTGTAAATTGCAAACTTATCTATGAATAAAGAAATTAATTCCCCCGGCGGCAAGCGCTATACCCATCTGTTCTTCGATCTGGACCATACCCTCTGGGATTTTGAGGCCAACAGCCGGGTCACTCTGCTGGATCTGTTCAATGAGCTGCAGCTTGGCGAACGCGGGGTGCATGATTTTGACCTGTTTCATAAGAATTACCTGGTGCATAATGATAAGTTATGGGACCGTTACCGCAACGGATATATCAAAGTGGATGAATTGCGCTGGAAAAGGATGTGGCTGACCCTGCTGGATTTCAAGATCGCGGATGAACCGCTGGCCCGTAAGATGGGGGTACAGTTCCTCGACCTTCTGCCTACCCGTAAATTATTGTTTCCCTATACCATTGAAATACTCGATTACCTGCAGGCAAAGCAATACCAGCTGCACATGATCACCAACGGATTTGAAAAAACGCAGTACAGTAAACTGGAAAACTCAGGACTGGATAAATACTTCACCCATGTGATCACTTCCGAGGGAAGTAATAGTCTGAAACCGCATAAGGAAATATTTGATTTTGCCTTTCAACGTACCGGGGCCGATCCGGCCAGCAGTATCATGATCGGTGATACACTGGAAGTGGATATACTCGGCGGCATGAATGCAGGTATTGACCAGGTGCATGTGAATCACCTGAACAATGACCGGGAAGTGGTCAGCAATCAGCAACTGCCGACCTATACGGTCTTCTCCTTAAAAGAATTGGAAACGATCTTCTGATCCTTTACCAGGTAGCGATCACGGTAACACCGCCCTGGGGTTTATCGCCCAGTTTGACATGGATCTTTGCATCCAGCGGCAGGAGCAGGTCAACCCTTGAGCCTAATTTAATAAAGCCCATCTCTTCTGTTTGTTTCACGGTCTGACCGGCTTTGAGATAATTCACGATCCGTTTGGCCAGGGCCCCCGCGATCTGTTTTACCAGGATCTCCCTGCCATCTTTGCGATATACCACGGAGTGACGTTCATTTTCGGTAGATGATTTGGGATGCCAGGCCACGAGGTATTTGCCTTTGTGATACTGGCTGTACATTACTTCACCGCTGATGGGGTTGCGGTTTACGTGTACATTCAGGGGACTCATAAATATCGACACCTGTATCCGGCGGTCATTGAAATATTCATCGGCCTGTACTTCTTCGATCACCACCACTTTACCATCGGCCGGGGCCACGATCGCATTTTCCTGAATGGTGTGCTGACGGTTCGGGATCCGGAAAAAAGAGATCAGGAAGAGCAGCAAACCCAGGGTCAGGATAAACAACAACAAACTCACAAGCGGCAGACTGGCGCTGATAAAATAAAAAGATACCAGGTTGATGATCGCAAAAACAGTGGTAGCAATGCCGATGGTTTTGTAGCCTTCTTTGTGGATGGTCATTTAAGGAATATTATGGCGCAAAGATAAGTGAATCAGTTGTGAGATTTTAGATGTCGGATGTCTGGAAACAGCCCTCAAAGCTAGAGGCTAGAAGCTAGAGGCTAGAAGGAAACAGCCCCTCCATAGAAGGTTTAAACTAAAATAACGAATCGTTACTCGTTTTACGACATGCCTTTCGTACTTCGTACCCCGTACTTCGTACTTTGTACTTTAGTTGACCGGGCAATTCTGATGATAATCGATCAGCTCGATCGGGGTTTTTTCAAACTGGTGACCGGTATAGACACGTTCGATCTCGTTGAGTACTTCATCAATTTCTTCCACGGTTTTGAGGGTAACCAGTTTACCGCGGTATTC